>CAZKBV010000001.1:0-81925 GCA_964551215.1 uncultured Oscillospiraceae bacterium
ATCGGAGGACAACGCAATCCCCACCGCCATATACGGATCCACATTTAGAAACGTAACAAGCATCGGCGTAATCACAGCCGCGGCGCTCATCCCCGCAAAGCCCGTTCCGAGACCGGCTCCCATTCCCGCAAAAAAAGTCACAAACACCTTTAAAAACACGCTCATAACACACCCTCTTATAGGATTTAAAAGTTTTACCGTTATTCTATTTTAAGCTTTTTCACAAAGCCGCGGTAAAGCAAGACCGAAATGACGAACGTTATCCCATCCGCGACAATTTGCGTCCATGCGACGCCGTACATTCCGAAAACGGTATTCATCAAAAAGAGCAGCGGTATATTAAATATTCCTTCCCTGCAAAGGGTGACAAGCAGGGATTTTCCGCCGTCTCCCATTGCCTGAAATGTGTAGCATATTTTTTTGTTGTAAAACAAAATCGGCGTGACTAAAAATCCTATCCGCACAAAATTTGCGGCCAGCTTGACGGTTTCCGGCTCGTCAATAAACAGTCCGGCAATTTGATTGGCGAAAAGCTCAAAGACGACAAGGCAAATCAGATTAAAGACCAGACCCGCGTTCCGCGCGCTTCGGATGGCGTCCGTCATTCGCTTATGGTTTCCGGCGGCGTAATTATAGGCTACCAGCGGAATTAAGCCTTGGCATAAGCCGACGCTGACGTTCAGCGGGAACATTTCAAGCTTCTTGAAAATTCCGTTGGCGGCTACCGCCGTGTCGCTGTAGGTGGCGTACAGGCCGTTTGTAATCATGATTGTGATGCTGACAAGGAAGCTACTGACGGCGGACGGAAGGCCGGTCGCCAGTATTCTCCCCAGACGCTTCGCGCCGCGAAGGGCGTTACGCAGCGAAAATGAAAGAACCGACTTCTTCCGCAAGCGGAAAAATACCACCGCGCAGTAAATCATGGCAACTATGTTGGAAAGCATTGTGGCGATAGCGGCTCCGGCAACCTCATATCCATCCGGCAGTATGACAAACATAAAAAGCGGGTCAAGCGCGATGTTCAAAACGCCGCCCATTCCGACGCCGAAGCCGGCCTGTCTCGCGTAGCCGGCGTTTCGCAAAAGGTGGGACATCGCCATACACATTGTCGCGGGGATGCCTCCGATAACGATTGCGAACAGCGTGTAGGCCGCCGCGTAGTCAATCGTGTTTTCCGTTGCGCCCACCAAGCTCAGCAGCGGCTTTCTCAGAACAAAGCACAGCAGGGCGTAAATCCCCGAGATGATAATTGTGCCGTACATACTGACCGCGCAGGCTTCCTTCGCGCCTTGCTCGTCTTTTTGCCCCAGCAGCTGGGACATAAGGCTTCCTCCGCCGATTCCGAACAGGTTCGCCCACGCGGTCAGCAGAAAGAACAGCACGCTTGCCACCGATACGGCGGCGACCTTGAGCGGATCGTTCGTCTGACCAACAAAAAAAGTGTCTGCCAAATTGTAAATCATGGTGATAAGCTGACTGATAATCGTTGGTATCGCCAGCTTTGCGAGAGCCTTGTTTACCGGCATGGTTTCAAAGATTTCAGTGTTGTTATCCATAAATCGTTCATTCCTTTCCCACGCGAATTGAGTGCATATTGTTAAGGGCTATTTGCAGAAGTCTGTCAAATTCCGTTTTTTCTTCATCGCTCATTCCTGCCGTAAGCTCCCGCTGAGTCTCAAGCGCGGTAATTTTTAAGGCTTCCGCCAGTTCTTCCCCCAATTTGGTGGCTGAAAGAATGGCCTTTCTCCCGTCGCTTTCATCCGCTGATTTCATGATAATCCCCTTACGCTCCAAGCGGGACAGTATACCGGCCATGGTGGACTGCGATAATCTCATTTTTTCTTTCAGCATAACGGCAGTGATTCCCGGATTCTCTAAAATCGCACGCATGGCATCACTCTGGACGGAAGTCAGCCCGATTTCCTTCTCTTTGATATTTCTGAAATAGGTAACGGCATTTCCAAGCTGCACTAACTTGGTCGCTGTTTTGAATTGAGAAACCTTTATCATTTTTAGCCCTCCAAGCGCAACACAAATCGCAAGCGATACTTCGCTTGCGAACTATATTATACCACCGCCGCCGCAATCTGTCAACAGCGTGCCAAAACTTTTACATAGTGTTCACAATTCGGCCCATAAGCAGCGGAAGCCTCAGCCTGCGCGAAGGGGACGCTCAATAATTCCTTTATGCGATTTTTGGCAAAAATAAATGACCGTAGCCTTATATCAAAGCCACGGTCATTATATGGCGGAGAGAAAGGGATTCGAACCCTTGATCGGGTATAAACCGATACACGATTTCCAGTCGTGCGCCTTAGACCAGCTCAGCCATCTCTCCGAACTGACGAAAATTATTATACCTCACAACCCACCGCTTGTCAAGCTTTTTTTTCAATTTTTTTGAAAAAATTAGTCCGTTTTGCGCCCTCCCGCGCTTTCCCGTCCGCAAAGCTTATATTTTGTATTTGCGGCTTTTTCGTTATTTAATAAGCACAGAAGCCTTGCGGGGGCAAGCCTTTTAAATCTGAGCAACCTCCGATTTAAACTAAAATGGGGACGGTTTTGACCGCCCCCGAATAAGCTCCGATTAATATACGCTTACCTGCTTCTTATCTCTGCCCTTGCGCTCAAACTTAACTCTGCCGTTAACAAGAGCGTAAAGAGTGTCGTCGCTTCCGATACCAACGTTTACGCCGGGATGAATCTTTGTTCCTCTCTGGCGAACGAGGATGTTGCCGGCAAGAACTTCCTGCCCGTCGGCACGCTTCGCGCCCAGACGCTTAGACTCGCTGTCGCGGCCGTTCTTTGTGGAACCCACACCCTTTTTATGAGCGAACAACTGAATATTAAGTGCGAACATTACTTTCACTCCTCTCTTTGGATTATACGTCCAAGTCCTTACCGCATACGATAAAGACATTTTTTCTGTATTGCTTTGCCAACTCGGTAATTGTAAGCACCAAGCTGTTAAGTATGGCATCTGCGGCTTCCTCCCGCTCACCCGTAAGAGAACAGTCTACATATGCGTCGTCCTGCTCGTAAGCAACCCCGGCAAGCTTCTGTTCTTCAATGCCCTTTATTGCCATCCAAAGGGATGTGGAAACCGCCGAGCATACGATGTCATAGCCTTCCTCGGCATAGCCCGCATGACCTTTGATAACAAGACGGGTGATTTTTTCGCTTTCGCTGTTGCGATAAATGCCAAATTTAATCATTTACGCGTTTATAGCCGTTATCTCAACCTTTGTGTAGGGCTGACGGTGGCCTGTCTTATTACGGTAGCCCTTCTTGGACTTCATCTTAAAGACATAAACCTTCTTATCCTTACCCTGGCCGAGAACCTTGCCGCTTACGCTTGCGCCCTCAACTACGGGCGCGCCTGCCGTAAAGCCCGCGTCTGTGGAAACCGCAAGCACCTGATCAAAGGTGACGCCGGATTCAACCTCCGCGTCAAGCTTTTCAACAAAAACTACGTCGCCAACCTTAACCTGATACTGCTTCCCGCCTGTCTTAATTACTGCGTACATATTTGTTGCACCTCCTGTTTTTACAGACTCGCTATTAAGGCGCCCTGAGGGACTTAAGCCTTTTCTAAGCGGTTACTGTGACATTGTATCATGTTTTAAATCTTTTGTCAATAGTTTTTTGAATTAATTTTTTGAGGATGCGTGCGGCATATCATTGACAACAAATCATAGTGTCAATTTTAAAATACAATACTTGACAAATTGGCAATGATATGTTATAACCTACGCGCAGATGTCCCCCCCCGCATCGGTTGCAATCTATCGCAGGCTCTGTTTCAAGCAAGCTTGATGGAGTGTTGCTCCGATTTAAAATCAAATTTTAATTATGTATAGTATATTTCAACGCAAAAAATGTAGCGGCGGATATTCCCGCCCACCGCATTTTTCGTTCATTTTAAGAATTCTGTTGTCTCTTAACGCGGTTTGCTTCCTTTGCGCGAAGCTCCGTATTAAGAATCTTTTTACGCAGACGAAGAAAATGGGGAGTTATCTCTAACAGCTCGTCCTCGCCGATAAATTCCATACATTCCTCAAGGCTCATGTTTCTGGGCGGAGTAAGGCGGATATTATCGTCGCTGCCGGCGGCGCGCATATTTGTGGCGTGCTTTGTCTTGCACACGTTCACCACAATATCCTCCAAGCGGCTGCACTCGCCAACCACCATTCCCTCGTAAACCTTGGCGCCGGGGCCGATAAACATGGTTCCCCTGTCCTGAGCGTTGAAAATTCCGTAGGCAACGGCCTCGCCGTCCTCGTGGGCAACAAGGCTGCCCCTGCTTCTCAGATTAAATTCCCCGGGAATAAGCGGCTCATAGCTGTCGAACACATGATTTATCACGCCTGTTCCCTTGGTAGCCGTAAGAAGCTCTCCTCTGTAGCCGATAAGCCCTCTCGCGGGGATGCGGAATTCTAACTTTGTGTAGCCCGCCGCGCCGGGAGCCATATTCACAAGAGTACCCTTGCGGCTGCCGATACCTTCCATAACAACGCCGGTGAATTCGTCCGGCACATCAACCGTAAGCATTTCGATTGGTTCGCAGAGAACGCCGTCTATTTCCTTGTTTATGGTTTTGGCCTTGCTGACGGAAAATTCATAGCCCTGACGGCGCATATTTTCAATAAGCACGCTCAGATGCAGCTCGCCTCTGCCGGAAACAACGAAGCTGTCGGGGGAATCGGTTTCCGCCACCTTAAGGGCAATATTGCTTTCAAGTTCCTTCATAAGACGGTCGCGGAGGTGGCGGCTGGTTATGTAATTGCCGTCCTTACCGGCGAAGGGGCTGTCGTTTACACTGAAGGTCATTGAAAGCACAGGCTCGTCAACAGGGGTAAAGGGCAAAGGCTCCACCCGCGTCGGAGCGCATATGGTGTCGCCGATGTTTATCTTTTCCAAGCCGCTTATCGCCACTATCTCTCCGGCGCCGGCCTCATCGATGGTTTCCCTGTTCAGGTTGGTGTAGCAGTAAAGCTTGCTTACGCGGCCGTTATAGGGGGATATATTGTCTCGGCAGACGGTTATCGGCATATTGGTTTTAATAACGCCCCTGTCGATTCTGCCTACGGCTATGCGTCCGGTAAAGGAGTCGTAGTCAATATTTGAAACAAGCATACGGAATTCCCCGTCTATGGTGTTGTTGGGAGCGGGAATATTTTCGACTATCAAATCGAAAAGCACCTTCAAATCGTTGGGATGGTTGTCCGGGGAAAGACTTGCCCAGCCGTCACGGCCACTGACATAAACTATGGGAGCGTCAAGCTGCTCGTCCGTAGCCCCCAAATCTATGAACAGTTCCAAAAGCTCGTCGGTAACCTCGTAGGGGCGGGCGTTGGGGCGGTCAACCTTATTGATTACCATAATGGGGCAAAGATTGAGGGCAAGAGCCTTTTTCAGCACAAAGCGGGTCTGAGGCATACAGCCCTCGAAGGCGTCCACAAGAAGGAGAACCCCGTCCGCCATTTTCAATCCGCGCTCAACCTCGCCGCCGAAATCGGCGTGGCCGGGGGTGTCGATTATGTTTATCTTAACTCCGTTGTACACAAGACTTGTATTTTTGGCAAGTATCGTTATGCCTCTTTCACGCTCGATGTCGTTGGAGTCCATGACTCTTTCCTCCACCTGCTCGTTGTCGCGGAAAACTCCGCTCTGGCGGAGCATCGCGTCCACAAGGGTGGTTTTGCCGTGGTCTACGTGAGCTATTATAGCTATATTTCTTATGTTCTTTGGATCTATCATATGCTGTTCCTCCTGATGTTATTTTATGGCCGCGAAATTCGGCAGCGCGAACAACAATCGCCGCCCGTCCGAACGAAGACCGTATTTCTTTTAATCGCGTTACTCCTTATTTTTTCTTTTTTCCGTTACAAAACAGCTCCAGTTGTCGGCGTATTGCAAAAGCAGCAGCAAAGGCCCTTCCCTCGTGGCGGCGGATTTGTTGTCGTCCACATACTGGCCGTCGTGGTAGACAATGGCCTGCGCCTCCTCCGGAGTAAGGGGAAAACGGGAGGATATAAGATAAAGGCTTCTGACCGGCACGCTGATATATGTGAGAGAGTCGTTTACGCGGTAGGGTACGCCGGGGCTGAAGCCGTACTGCTTCTGCTTTTCCGTAGGCTTGTTTTTTATATACAGGGGATTGCCCGGCATACCGGCTTTGCCAAGGTCGTGAAGCAGAGCCGTTATCACACAGCTTTCGGGGCTTATTTCCGGAGCCAGAGCCTCCCTTAGCTTCAGCATATTTTCGCAGACGTTTACGCTGTGTTCCAAAAGTCCGCCCTCACGGCAAAGGTGAAAGCGGCTGCTTGCCGGAGCGGAAAGATACTCCGTTTCGTTTTCCACAAAGTCCATCAACGCCGCGAATTCCTCTTTTCTTTCCGTTACCGTTAACTTAAAGCTTTCATATTTTTCTCTTACTGTCAACTCTTTCACCTCGCCAAGCATAGTCTAAGGCTTTTACACCGCAAATATTTCACATGAAGTAAGCCGTAGCATTGTCATTATAGCATACTGCGGCTTAATTTTCAAGTGTTTTTTAAATTCCGCCATTACGGGCTTATTCATTTGTCAAGCTTCGTTTTGTCGGCAAAAACACGGCCCGTTTTTCCTATATCATATATGAGCAAATGAAACGCGCTGTATACCGCCGCGAAAAATACCGGCAGCCAGATCCGCGCTTCTGTTCCAAGCCGGAGAGATGCCAATGCCACAAGCCCCAGCGCCGCGGTTTTTGCAAGGGATTTTAGCGACAGGCCAGCCATAGCAAGAATAAACATCCCCCAAAACAGCATCGCGCTTTCCCCGACTATGGCCGCCGCGCATCCCGCCGAAAGACCCGCTATGGCAATCGCAAACGGCGACAGGCGCGGCGTCTGAGGCAGCGAAAAGACCGTAAACGCCGCCAAAAAAGCAACTCCCTCCTTCAGCGCTCCCCCAAGATAGCAAAGCAGCAGTCCCGAAAACACCGTAAATATAAATTTTTTCATATTTTTCTCCCAATTTCACAGCCATATTAATTTCGCGCAGAATATTTTTCCCAAATTTGCCCTTTTTATTCCCCGGCGTACAAAATATATCTTGATATTGCCGTGATTTTCTGTTAAAATAAATTAAGAACATAAATTTTTGTCCCTGTGAGGTGAAGCGTATGACTGAAAATGAAAAGCAAATCGAAAAAGCTATCCTCTGCGGAGTTCACACCGGAAGCCTCGACCCGCTTTCCGACACAACGGAGGAAACCATAAATGAGCTTCGGGAACTGGCAAAGGCGGCCGGAGCGGAGGTTGCGGCGGTAATGGTGCAAAACCGCGAAAAGCCCGACGGCGCCGCCTACTTCGGAGAAGGAAAGCTTCTTGAATTAAAGGCCGCCGTGGACGAATACAGCGCAACCCTCGTCATATTCGATGACGAGCTTACGGGGAGCCAGATCCGCAATATAGAAAATGCCGCCGGAGCAAGAGTAATCGACCGAAGCGCCCTTATCCTCGACATTTTTGCCGGAAGAGCCCGCTCCAAGGAGGGAAAAATACAGGTGGAGCTTGCGCAGCTTCGGTATAATCTGCCTCGGCTTATAGGCATGGGAACTCAGCTCAGCCGTCTGGGCGGCGGCATAGGCACGAGAGGCCCCGGCGAAACTAAGCTGGAAAGCGACCGCCGCCACATCCGCCGACGGATAGAAGCTCTTGAGGAGGAGCTTAAAGAGGTGGAAAAACGCCGCGCCCTTTTGAGAGAGCGCAGAAATAAGGACGGAGTTTATACCGCCGCGTTGGTGGGCTATACCAACGCCGGAAAAAGCAGCCTTTTAAACTACATTACGGATTCCGACATTTTCGCCGAAAATATGCTTTTCGCCACTCTCGACCCCACTGTGAGGGCCTTAAAGCTTAAGGACGGCAGAAACGCCTGCCTTATTGACACCGTTGGCTTTATCCGCAAGCTCCCCCACCACCTTATAAAGGCCTTTCGTTCCACGTTGGAGGAGGCCTGCGAGGCCGACGTACTTCTGCACGTCATAGACGCGGCGGACAGTGAAATGCAAAATCACATACGGGTTGTGGATGAGCTTTTGGGGGAGCTTAAATGCAAGGCGCGGCGCACCATCGCGGTGTTTAACAAATGCGACATAGCCCCTCCCCTTTTTCCCCGGCCAAAGGGAGAATATACGGACTTCGCCTTTGTCAGCGCCGCCACGGGGGAAGGAATCGACCGCCTTATGGAAATTCTGGAGGACGCCCTCCCCGGCAAAAAGCGTGAAATTACCGTGCTGATTCCATATTCGGAAAGCGGAACCGCCGCAAGGCTCCACGACGGCGAGGTCATAATTTCCCAAAGTTATGAGTCCGACGGCATAAAAATAACTCTTATGGCGGACGAAGCCCTTTACGCCGCTTTGAAGGAGTATATAATATGACGGGAAGCTACAAGACCGTAAAGCAGGGGGCGTTTGCCGAAATGACGGAAAGAAAAAGCCGCTTTATCGGATACTGCCGCCCTGTTTCCACAGAGGAGGAAGCCATTGAATTTATCAACGCCGTCCGCGCCAAGCACAGAGAGGCGACCCACAACGTATACGCCTACATCCTCCGCGCAAACAACGTAATGCGCTACAGCGACGACGGAGAACCCTCCGGTACGGCGGGAGTCCCCGTGCTGGAGGTGCTGAGGAAGGAAGGCCTGACGGACACGGCCTTGGTCGTTACACGCTATTTCGGCGGCGTTTTGCTGGGGGCCGGCGGGCTTGTGCGCGCCTACGGCAAAAGCGCAAAGCTGGGGGTGGACGCCGCCGTAAGGGTGGAGATGCGTCCGTGTCGGGTGTATTCCGTAAAAACCGACTACGGTCTTTACGGAAGGCTTCAGTATACTCTGACGGAAAACGGATACATACTGAAGGATGTAATTTTTACCGACGCGGTGGAGCTGAAGGTCTGTGTTGAGCTTGACCGCTGTACGGCCTTTGAAAAGCTCATCACCGAAACCTCCGGCGGAAAATCCGCCGCCGTCCCCCGCTCGGAGGAATATGTTCAATTTGAGCTTTGAGCGAAAAGACAAACAAAGACAAACATTAACAGTTTATTTACAATTTTGTTTTAGAAATTTCTTTTATATAGTGTAAAATAATTTTAAGGAAAGAATATGCGGAAAAAATATGCGGGGTGATTTTATATGGGCAGGAAAATTTTACTCATTAACGGGCCTAATATGAATATGCTCGGAATACGCCAGCCGGAAATTTACGGTCGGGATACCTTGGAAGACATAGAGGCTCTGACGAAAGCAAAGGCTGAGGAGCTGGGGTACGAATGTGAATGTTTCCAATCCAACTACGAAGGCGCGGTGGTGGAAGCCATCCACAAGGCCTATGGCCGTATCGACGGCATCGTAATGAATCCCGCCGCGTTCACCCACTACAGCTACGCCGTAGCCGACGCCGTAAGCTCTGTGGGGATTCCCACCATAGAGGTTCATATGTCCGATATTCACAACCGTGAAAGCTTCCGTCACAACAGCGTCATTTTGCCCTACTGTATAGGGCAGGTGGCCGGTCACGGAAAGCAAAGCTATACAATTGCCGTTGAAAAGCTGGCGGCGCATTTGGAGGGTATAGCAAATGTATGACGCGAGAATCAACCGACTGCTGGCCGCTATGAAAGCAAAGGGCGCCGACGCCGTGCTTATCGCTTCTCCCGAAAACAGATTTTTTATAAGCGGCTTCACGGGAGATACGGGGGCTGTTCTGATAACGGAAAAAAGCCGCACCCTCTTTGTGGAACAACGCTATGCCCTTCAGGCCGCAATGGAAACAAAAGGCTTTAATATAGTCAACACCTCCGGCGGGCTTTACAACAGCATTAACGACACCATTCTTGCCGACGGCGCAAGGCAAATAATTTACGAGGACAGATATTTTTCCGTCAGCACGTACCGCTCCTTAAAAAAGAACCTCCGTTACGAGGAGCTTATACCGGCGGGAGATATGATGCTGAGAATACGCGTTATAAAGGATGAGCCGGAAATCGCCGCCATGAGAGACGCGGCCAAAATAACGGACGAGGCCTTTGAATACGTCCGCTCCCTGCTTCATGTGGGGGCCGGCGAAAGGGACATTGCCCTTAAAGCGCAAATACGGCTCATGGAGCTGGGCGTCCAAGGCTTTCCCTGCCGCCCATGCGTGGTTTCCGGGGCGAGAACCTCCATGCCCTCGGCGGTTTCCGGGGCAAAAGAGCTTGCCTTCGGGGATATCGTTATCGTTTCTTTGGGCATAATATATAAGGGTTACTGCTCCGACTGCTGCCGGACGTACTTTATGGGCAGCGCGGACGAAGATGGCCGCGAAATGTTTGAGGCTGTTTTTTCCGTAAGAAACGCTGTTCTTTCCGAAGCCAAAACAGGAACGCCCTGCGCCGCTGTGGACGCGGCGGCGAGAAACGGCTTTACCCGTCTCGGATACCGCGAAGGATATATCCACAGCGCCGGTCACGGGATAGGTATTTCCGCTATGGAGCTTCCTTATATAAATCTGCGCAGCTCCGACACCTTGTGTACCAATATGACGGCGTCTCTCGGAGCGGGGATATACAAAAGCGGCTACGGCGGAGTACGCATAACCGATTCGGCTGTAATAACCCCCGACGGATGCGAAAAGCTGACCAATTCCCCCGACGAACTTACGGTGCTGTAAAATTTTAGAATTATTTTATAAAAAAGACTTGATTATTTTCCTGATTTGTTGTATTATAGTAATACGATACAAAGATGAAAGGAAGATTTGAAATGATTTCCGCAGGCGATTTCAGAAACGGAGTAACTTTTGAATATGATGGAAACGTATATCAGATTATAGAATTCCAACATGTTAAGCCCGGCAAGGGCGCGGCGTTCGTAAGAACAAAAATCAAGAACGTTATCTCCGGCGGTGTGGTTGAAAAAACCTTTAATCCCACCGACAAAATGCCCAAGGCTCATATAGAGCGCAAGGACATGGAATATCTTTATAACGACGGCGATCTTTACTACTTTATGGATCCCGAAACCTATGAGCAGATTCCCATCGGAACAGACAAGCTGGGCGACGCCCTCAAGTTTGTTAAGGAGAATATGCAGGTAAAGGTGCTTTCCTATAAGGGGAATATTTTCGGCATCGAGCCTCCCAATTTTGTTGAGCTTAAGATAATTGATACCGAGCCCGGCTTTGCCGGCAATACGGCTCAGGGCGCGACAAAGCCCGCAACTCTGGAAACCGGCGCCGTGGTTCAGGTTCCCTTGTTTATCGACAACGGCGAGGTTATCCGTATTGACACCCGCACCGGCGAATATATGTCCCGTGCATAATTAATTTTTTAAGGAGGTAGCAAAATGAGCTACTTAACAGAACAGGCATCCTATCTCAAAGGTTTATACGACGGCGGCGATATTGACACTTCCTCCAAGGAAGGCAAGCTTATTAACGCTCTTATTTCTCTTGTGGGCGATATGGCCGATGAAATTCAGGAACTCACCGAAGAGCTTGACGAAATGCAAGGTCTTGTAGACGAAATTGACGAGGCTCTCGGAGATGTTGAAGACGATTTATACGGCTATGACGATGAAGAAGATGAGGACTGGGATTTTGACGATGACGACGAGTTTGCCCTCGAATGTCCCAACTGCGGCGATACTATCTATCTCGATCCCGCCCTTTTGGAGGGCGACGACCGAACCGTTGTATGCCCCAACTGCAAGGAAGAAATCGAGCTTGAAATCTCCGACGACTGCGATTGCGGCTGTGAGGACTGACGGGCAGCGGTTTACAGCCTTTAAAAACATTTAAAAAGCAAGGTAAAGCTCCCTAATCCGGCTTAAGGGCATGGATTCGGGAGCTTTTTATCGGAGGAGGGAATTATGATGTATAAAGCCTTTTATTCCTCGCCCATAGGCGAGCTTGCCCTTGCCGGAGACTCGGAAGGGCTGACCGGCCTTTGGTTTGTCGGCGGCAAATATTTCGGCGGTCCATATGACTGCGAGGAAAAGGAAATTCCCCTGTTTAACGAAGTCCGCCGCTGGCTGGATATTTATTTTTCGGGAACGGAGCCGGACTTTACTCCGCCCCTGCGGCTTTCCGGCACGGATTTTCAGCTTTCCGTTTGGGAGGAGCTTTTGAAAATACCCTACGGCGAAACCGTTACTTACGGAGAGCTTGCCCGCGTAATTGCTCGGAAAAAAGGCGGCGGCAGAATGTCCGCCCAAGCAATCGGCCAAGCGGCGTGGCGCAATAAAATTTCAATTATTGTTCCTTGCCATCGGGTTGTGGGCGCGGACGGCAGTCTTACAGGATACGCCGGAGGGCCGGACAAAAAAATCGCGTTGTTAAAAATTGAGGGCGGATTAATGTAAATTATGTTTTTTTCAATCTTCTTTTCAGCGTGAAAAGAAGATTGAAAAAGGTAATAGACCTGCCGCGGCGGAGGTTATCGCGCCTTGTTAAGTTCCACACTTGCCTTAAACAAATCCCCGTCCACTGATATTGCAAATTTGCCGCCGCAAAGCTCCGTATAGCTTTTAACTATGGCAAGCCCCAGCCCGCTGCCTTCGGTAGTTCGGGAAGCGTCGCCCCGAACGAAACGCTCGGTAATTTCCTCAGGTTCAAAATTCAGCGGAGCGGAGGATATGTTTTTGATTTCCATTATCGCGCTCTCGGCGGTTTCCGTAAGCTTTACGTAAACGCGGGTACCCTTCATGGAATACTTCACCGCATTGACGATGAGATTTTCAAAAACCCGCGACAGCTTCTTTCCGTCGGCGTTTACGAACGTTTCATTTTCGGGAATGGACGTCACAAAGCTTAGGCCGCTGTTTTCGATTTCATTGTTCAGCTCCCCCAAGGACTGGCGAAGCAAAAGGCAAATGTCCAGCTTTTCAATATTTACGGTTTCATTGCCGCTTTCCGCCTTGGACACATCGAACAGGTCGGAGGTAAGCTTTTTCAGCCGGTCGCCCTTTTGCTTTATGATTTTCGCGTAGTCGTTGGCTTCCTTGGGGGAAAGCTCCATTCCGGCCAGCAAATCCGCGTAGCTGATTATGGATGTAAGGGGAGTTTTCAAATCGTGGGACACATTTGTAATAAGCTCGCTTTTCATGCGCTGAGCTTTGACCTCACGCTCCACCCCGATTTTCACCCCTTCGTTTATGGAGTTCAGGGCTTCGGCGGCATTGGCCAGCAGCTCGGTCGTGCAGCCCTCTATCTTATAGTCCGTGTTGCCGCTGCGTATTTGGGAAATGCCGGTATCGATTTTGTCAAGCTGAACAAGATAACGATAGAGGAAAACCCCTCCGACGGCAATCACCGCAATGAATAAAAAGCTCTGTATTGCGCAAAGAAACGCCAAAACAAGGCTGTATACCCCGAAAAGTGCCAGCATTACGCGGCCGGGCTTATTGCCGCAAAGGTAATTAAACGCCGTTTTTGCGCCATTTAACGCAAGTTTTCCCTTTTCGAGGAGCCATTTCGCGACGCGTATAAGCAATCCTCCGCAGTATTTAACCGCTTTCAGGCATAATATCCGCGAAACAAAGGTTCCATTCTTCATGTTTCTCACAAGGGACTGTGTTGTCGCTACGAATATTCCCGTGGCGGCAATGGCCGCAAGAACGGAAAGAGGCGCCATAAGTTCCGCCGCTCCCTTAATGACCTCATACATGGCAGATACGCTCAGTAAAGTGAGAAAAAACGCGCCGCCTATCCCCGCAGCCGCCGTGATTTCCACAAAAGCACGGTCTATAAGCAGAGTGTGTACCTCGTCGTCATCGTTCTTTCTGCCGCATACGTACAGCAGATATATCCAAAGCGCCAAAGCGAGAAGCACGTCTGCGGCGGCAATGTAAATGTCGATAATCATTTTTCGCCTGCTGTTGCTCCAACTATATTCCGCTCCCCAATATTTTTCGCTTTTTAATCCCACATAAGCCTTGTATGGCAGGGGCCAGTCGTTGTCTATGCTGTGCCACTCGTTCCCGGACTCGGTGTATGTAGGCTCAGGCGCTTCGTACGTAGTATAAGTAATACCATACGCTAAGTCACCGTCTGTCGTTACCACAGACAAATGCGCTTCATCACCTTCACCCGTTGAGCCTTCATTTTCCGGCATCGCGTTTTCAAGACTGCACCACCACGGCAAGCTCTTTACAGCTTCTTCCGCGTCCTCGGCGGAGCTGTATTCGGTAAGGTTTGTGAAAACCCTTCCGCCGCCTTCAATGTAATATTCCGCGTAGTCTAAGCGTTCGAGATGCCGCGCGGCAGATTCCATATCTTCGCTAAGTATGAAACGAATGCTTGCCATATTTTGGAAAATTTCGCTGTCTTCAAAGCTGCTCTCAAAGCGATACCCGCCACGGGCAAATAAATCCCCCATATCCGCAATCAGCCCCGCAAACACTCCGGCGCAAATGAGTATCAGCAGGAACGCCGCCGCTTTTGCCGGTGAGCTTTTGAATATTCTTTTCATGGCTTTTCCTCCTTAATTGTTCCGCCCGAAGGAACCGTATTCATCTTATAGCCTATTCCCCACACGACCTTGACGTAGCGGGGTTCCTTGGGATTGATTTCGATTTTTTCCCGTATATGACGGATATGTACGGCGATGGTGTTGTCGCTGACGGCGTAGTCCTCGTTCCACACAAGGCGGTAAATTTCGTCGGCGGAAAAAACCTTCCCCGGAGACTTGCTCAAAAGCTCCAGTATTCGGTACTCCATGGGAGTGAGCTTGACCTCTTTGCCGTCCACGCTGACGCTTTTCGCTTCGGTATCCACCACAAGTCCGCCTATTACGATTTTATTTTCCGTTTCCACCGCGCTTCCAAGCCGAGTGTACCGTCGAAGCTGGGACTTGGCTCTTGCCACCAGTTCCGCCGGATTAAAGGGCTTCGTCACATAATCGTCCGCTCCGGCTGTAAGGCCGAGAATTTTGTCGGCGTCCTCGCTTTTTGCGCTGAGCAGAATTACGGGGATGTTTTTTGATTTTCGGATGCTCATCAGGGTTTCTATACCGTCCATCTCCGGCATCATAATGTCCAGAATTATAAGGTGTATATTCTGCCGAACAGCCGCGTCAAGAGCCTCTATCCCGTTATAGGCCTTTATAACATCATACCCTTCCGCGCGCAGATAAATGGAAATACTTTCCACTATTTCCCTGTCGTCGTCCACAACAAGTATTGTCTGCATTGTAATCCTCCTTTCTTTGATGAATTTATTATAGCACATGAAGCTTAAGAAATTACTAAAAGCATTATTAAGAATTTATTAATATATTCAGAAGTACGGATATAACCCACGCGTATGTCGCAATCTGTCGTAAGCTCCATTCCAAGCAAGCTTAATGGAGAGTCGCTCCGATTTAAAAAAGGGCTGCTCGCTACGAACAGCCCCGGTGCGTTTTCAATTATACGTTCTCTTGCATACGTATAAGACTTGTTGCGCCGTAGATATTTTTCTCCATTGCTTCACGGCCATACTTATCGACCTCGTTCTTGTTCTTCTCGCCGTGAGTGAGACAGCCTGCGCCGCCGATGCATCCGTTGTGACACGCCATACCCTCAATGAGATTATTGGGCAGAGCCTTTTTGCTGGCGCGCATAAGAGCCATGCGGCACTCGTCAATACCGTTCGCGGCAATGGGCTTATACTCGAAGCTGTCTAAGCCGTGTTCCTTAATTGCCTGCGCAACCGCGTCGGCAACGCCGCCGCTGCGGGCAAATATACGGCCATAGTAGGAAGCGTTATCCAAAACGTCCTCCTCCATAGAGGTTATGTCCAAGTTGCGGCTGTCAAACAAGGCCTGAAGCTCCTCAAAGGTAAGGGCAACATCCACATATTGGGGAATGATGTCACGCACCTCGGCTTTCTTCGCCGTGCACGGGCCTATAAAGATTACCTTACACTCCGGATCGACGGACTTAATGTATTTGGATATCTCCCCCATGGGAGAAAGATTGTGAGAAATATGGTCAACCAAGGTGGGGAACTGCTTATGAATATAATCCACAAAGGCAGGGCAGCAGCTTGTCGTAAGGAAGCCCTTTTCCCCTACCTTTTCCACAAGCTCCCTGCTTTCCAGATAGGCTGTCATGTCCGCGCCAAGAGCGGCCTCGACAACGCTGAAGAAGCCCAGAGCCTTAATGCCGGAAATTACCTGACCCAGCTTCGCGTATGTAAACTGTCCGGCTATTGAAGGAGCGACAACGGCGTAAACCTTATACTTTTCGTTGTTTTCGCTGTTTTTCAGAATGTTTATGGCGTCCACAATGAAGCTCTTGTCCATAATTGCGCCGAAGGGACACATATAGGAGCAGGCCCCGCAGGAAATGCACTTGTCGTTGTTAATCTTTGCGGCCTTATCCTCGTCCATGGTAATGGCGTTGGGCTTGCAGGCGTTTACGCAGGGGCGCTTATGGTTCGTGATGGCGCTGTAGGGGCAGGCCTCGGCGCACTTGCCGCACTCTACGCATTTTTCCTTGTCGATGACGGCGCGCTTGTTTTTATCAAACCTGATGGCGTCCCGGCGGCAGGCGTCCTGACAGCGGTGAGCGAGACACCCCCGGCAGCTTTCCGTTACGCTGTAGCCCCCAAGCGGACACTCGTCGCAGGCGATTTTAATTACCTCAATTATGTTGGGATTTTTGTCGTCGCCGCCCATAGCTATATTTATTCTCTCGTTTACAATGGCCTTTTCCTTGTAAACACAGCAGCGCATTGTGCCTTCCTTGCCGTCTACGATAATATCCGGAATTTCGGCATAGGCGCGGTTAAGTCTGTCCTCCCAAGCGTACCGGGCAACCTCTCGGAGAACCTTATATTTAAGGTACTGCACTTGAGTATCAAATTTCTTTATCATTGTTTCTCCTCCTTTAATATAATTTTTAATATAATTTTCGCTCTAAAAACAGCTTACCTTTATGGCCTTTCCCATTTTCTTAAGACATTCCGCCAAATCCTCAATCAGCCGTATCTTAATGGAAAAGGTTATTGGCAGATCGGGGTTTTGATGCGCGGGATTTATCGCCCGACCCACATAGAAATTTATGTCGGTGGCCTCCTCGAAAAGCAGACGGGCAATCCGGCTTGCGGCGTCTTTCTTACAGCCCCACTTCTCGTAAAGGCTGTTATCCTCCAGATAGTTGCGGGCGTATT
Source organism: uncultured Oscillospiraceae bacterium (assembly GCA_964551215.1). Classification (GTDB taxonomy): domain Bacteria; phylum Bacillota; class Clostridia; order UMGS1883; family UMGS1883; genus JAFLUQ01. The sequence continues at coordinate 17,183 of CAZKBV010000001.1, forward strand.
CCAAAACCTTGCTTATGGTGATAACGCCCTCGGTAACAAGGTCTACGCCATCAATTTTGGCCGCCGGAGGAACCTCCGGGTCAAGATATTCCAGTCCGGCCTGTACCTCCTTGCCAAGATACTTGGCCGCAAGGGACGAGGTGGTTCCGCCGCAGACAATGTGGCGCCCTTCCTTGGAAAAGAACAGAGCCATCATCTTGTTTACGTCCGCCGGATCTCTCGGAGGACCCATAAGCAGGTTACAGGGCTTGCGGCTTCGGAGCTTAATAACGGAAATTGTGGTGTCGTCTCCCGGCTCCCCGCCGTACAGTGCGTTACACTGGTTCACGATAAGGGTGGAGATGCTCTTTGCCGAAAGCTCACTGTCGTAGTTTGCCTCGATGAAATCCACTATGTTCTCTCTTTGCCATCCGAAGTTCATGGTAACGCCGACTCCGGCATAAACGGCTCCGTCCGACATGGCTATGAACACGTCGTCAAGCTGCAATTTTACCTTGGATTCGTATATGGTCTTTCCCTCAACGATTTTCTTCTGCATGGGATAGTCGTAATGGACGCCGTCGCGCAGAAGGATTACGTGAGGATTGTCGTACTGAATTATTTCCGCCTCGGTGTTATCGTTAATTTTTACTATAGTAAAGGTGGAGTAGGCCACTCCCCTTTTGCTGCACACGGGCAGAGTCGCGGCAATGGTGGTAACGCAGTCCTCAAGAGTCATATTGTTGGCCATCATGGTGGAAATAATTTTACTTGTAAGGGTGGAAAGGATATTCGCCTTTACCCCGCTGCCCAAGCCGTCGGCCAGCACCATTATTATTGAATTGTCGTCACGGCGGACACATTCCACTCTGTCGCCGCAGAGCTGCTCTCCAACGTGATTTATGCTTGTATATCCGAAATCTACGCAAAGGCTATTCATCTAACAACGACTCCTTAAGTTTAGTCAAGGCAATCTTGGTTTCCGCCGTTGTTTCGCCCAAAAGAGAGGCAATCTCCTGAACAACTCTCATCTGCTTTTCAACTACCTTATCGGTAATTTCAACGGCCTGCTTGCGGCGGACATCTATTGACGCGTTTATAGATTCCCTTTCGGTGACGTCCTTCATTATGCTTATTACAATGCGGTATTTTTTGTCGTAGATTATGGTTTCCTCGACATATCTTTTATACTCCGCAAGGTACTTTTTCTTTTCGTACACATTTTCCCCGTTGGCAATTACGTTTACGTAGTCAACAGGGTCAAGCACTCTCACTACCGGCGAATCCAAAACATCGCCGCTGTTGCGCACGTTAAGTATACCGCACGCCGCCCCGTTGATGCTCTGTATTTCAAGGGATTCGTTGAGAACGATAATCCCGTTGGGTGTATTTTTGATGATAGTGTCGGAAAAGCTTTCCGCTTTTTCCATAAGATACGGCAGGCACATGGTAATTTCCGCCTTGCCCTGTATAACGGCGATAGCCTTTTCCCGGCACGTGTTGTAGCCGCAGCTTCCGCAGTTAAGCTCATGCTCGGGAGAGGTTTTGCCCATCTTTCTGAGTACCTCGGCAATAGCCTCGCTGCCGGGCATGGACTGTTTCTTGCCCTCGTAGGCAAAGCTTTTCCCGTTGTCTCCGTTAGGGCGGCCTTCAAGGCTGAAATCATCCCGTCCGGCAAAACGGTTTACCTTCGCGTTTCCGGAAACAAGGGAATTTCGTTCCATGACGGGGCCGTTTACGCAGCTCCCGTGGCAGATGGACATTTCAATGAACACGTTACCGAGCTTATTTTCTTCAATGTCCTTAAGAGCGTTTACGCAGGCGTCCGCGCCGTCCACCGCCATGTAGGAATAGCTGTCCTCCCGAAGATACATTGTGCGCAGTATTCCGCCGGAGACGGGGAAAAGCCTTGCCCTTCCGGGAGCGCTGTCGTCGGGAACGTCCGTAAGGACGATTTTTTCCTCAGCCATCCATTCGGAAAGCTCCTCGTATGTAAGCACGCAGTCTACGGCGTTCTTCGCCACGGTTTCGGCTTCGTGCTTCTTTGAAATACAGGGGCCGATAAACACCGTGTAGCAGTTCGGATTTTCAGCCTTCAGCAGCTCACAGTGGGCGTGCATGGGGCTTTTTACCTTCGCGAGGCACCCTATGAGGGAGGGGTAATATTTTTGGATAAGAGTGTTTACACTGTGACAGCAGGTGGTTATTATAACGCTCTGCTTTCCTTCGGCAACAATCCTTTCGTATTCCTTTTTAACGATGGTGGCGCCGATGGCGGTTTCCTCAACATCCGCGAATCCAAGAGCCATAATGGCGTTTTTCATTGCGGCAAAGCTAATTCCGTTGTAATTTGCCACAAAGGACGGCGCAACGGAAGCAACCACCCTTTTGCCGGCCTTCATTGCGGCCTTTACCTTAGCAACGTCGTTTCTGATTTTCTTTGCGTTGTTGGGACAGACAACATGGCACTGTCCGCAGAGGATACATTCGTCCTCAAGAATATGAGCCTGACCGCTGTCAAACTTTATTGATTTAACGGGACAGGCGCGGTTGCATTTATAGCAGTTTTTGCAGTTGGCTTCCTTCAGTTCAAGACATCCGGCCATATTATTCCCTCCTCTTTTATGTATTACTTCGCCAAGATAAGCATAGGGCGGATAAACAGCTTACACTCTGGGGAGAATTTCGTTATTGAAAAAGCTTTCGCAGCTTTCGGGAGTAAGGGAGAAAAACGTTCCGTCCAGCTTTGTACATACGCCCTGCTCGCACTTACCCATGCAGAACACGCCCTCAAGAGTGAGTTTATCGCCGATATTATGCTCGGCAATGAGTCTCTGCATAGTTTCAACAATGGCCTTTGAGCCTTTAAGATGGCATGAGCTTCCGATACAGATTGACATTTTCACAGTTAATCACTTTCCTTTTCTTGTTTTTTTCACTGAGGCATTGCGCCTTTACGGGTGACTTTGACGGGAAAAGGCGGCTCCCATCCGCACGCAGGTTATACGCGGCGGACGGCAGACCCCGAAGCTCTTTTCCGTTCGGGGCTTTGCCGTCCTTATCGCAAGCTTATTGATAGTCAACCACGTCTACCCACGAAAGAAGAAATTCTCTTTCCTCGGGTTTGCCCTTTACGCTTTGAGAGGCGGCCACAATCGGCATCCACTTCTGAACATACTGCTTGGCGGTGTCGCTCTTTTTGCAGAAAAGATTGAGGTACTTTTCAGCCAGTTCCCTTTTGCCCTCCAAGCAGAACAGCAGATAGGTTCTGGCCGCGTCCGCCGCGGCATTGCCCTGAGTCACATGAGCCCAGTCGATTATGTGGGGAGTTCCGTCGGGTGAAATTATTATATTGGAAGGGTTAAAGTCTCCGTGGCATATTTTATTGTGCTTGGGCATACTTTCCAGACGGGTATGCAGGTCGTATCTGGTGGTGGCGTCCAAGTTCGCTTCGGAAATTTTCCCGTTCATTTTATCCTTCAGCTTATTGAGTATGGGGCATTTATGTCTGTGAATATCAAGCTGAATGTCCACAAAAAGCTCAAGATATTCGTCTGTCATATCCGGGTTTTCATCCATGAGCTTAGAAAGGGTTTTCCCTTCGATATAATCCGTAATTATAGCCCACTTTCCCTCCACCTGTGTTACGGCTTTAAGGGCGGGACACTTTATGCCCGTGCCTTCTATTTTTGCCAGATTCAAGGCCTCGTTAAGGATATCCGCCTTGGAAAAGCTTTCGTCGAAAACCTTTACCGACAGATTCTGCTTAACGTCACGGTACACCGTTTTATTGGTACGCACGGCAATAACCTTGCTGAGATCCAAATTGTTCAAATTCATTCTTATTCCCTCCTTTTAATCACTTTCCGTAATATGCTTTAAGATACATATCCTTTATTTCGCTTACAAGAGGATAACGGGGATTTGCTCCGGTGCATTGGTCGTCAAAGGCGGCTTCGGACATTTCGTCCAAGGTTTCAAGGAAGACCTTTTCGTCTACGCCGTAATCCCGTATAGTTTCTTTAATGCCGATTTTTTCCTTAAGCTCATGAAGCTTTGCGATGAGCTTCTCCAGCTTTTCCTCGTCGGTTTCGCCGCCCAGCCCCAGACTGTCGGCAATTTCGCCGTAGCGGTGAAGTGTATGGGGGTATTGATACTGAGGGAAGGTACCCATCTTCGCGGGAACCTCGGCGGCGTTATAGCGCAGAACGTACTCTATAAGCAGGGCATTTGCCACGCCGTGAGCAATATGGTGGTACGCTCCAAGCTTGTGAGCCATAGAGTGGCACACGCCCAAAAACGCGTTGGCAAAGGCCATTCCGGCCATAGTAGCCGCGTTTGCCATTTTCTCTCTTGCCTCAGGATCCTTTTCGCCTCCGTCGCAGCATCTGGGCAGATATTCAAATATAAGCTTGATAGCTTGAAGAGCCAGCCCGTCCGTAAAATCCGTAGCCATAACGGAAGCATAGGCCTCCAAAGCATGAGTCATAGCGTCAATGCCCGAAGCGGATGTCAGGCCCTTAGGCATATTCATCATTAAGTCGGCGTCCACAATCGCCATATTGGGCATAAGCTCATAGTCCGCAAGAGGATATTTAAGCCCTGTGCTTTCGTCTGTAATAACCGCAAAGGGAGTAACCTCAGAGCCTGTTCCGGCGGAGGTGGGAATAGCGATAAAATAGGCCTTTTCCCCCATTTTTGGGAAAGCGTAGGCGCGCTTGCGGATATCCATAAACCGCATTGCCATATCGTTAAAGCTTACCTCCGGATGCTCGTAAAGCACCCACATTATCTTGGCCGCATCCATTGCGGAGCCGCCGCCCACGGCAATGATAACATCCGGCTCAAAGGAAGCCATCGCCTTTGCTCCGGCCTTTGCGCTGGCAAGGGACGGGTCAGGCTCAACATCAAAGAACACGGTGTAATCTATATTCATTTCATTGAGCTTTTCGGTCACCGTTTTTGTGTAGCCGTTTTTATACAAGAATGAGTCGGTTACAATAAAGGCTCTTTTTTTATCCGTTACGCTTTTAAGCTCACTGAGAGCCACGGGAATACATCCCTTTTTTATATATACCTTTTCCGGCGCCCTAAACCAAAGCATATTTTCTCTCCTTTCGGCAACGGTTTTTATATTCAGCAGATTTTTAACTCCCACGTTTTCCGAGACGGAGTTTCCGCCCCACGAGCCGCAGCCCAAGGTAAGGGAGGGCGTAAGCCGGAAATTGTACAAATCGCCTATTCCTCCGTGAGAAGCGGGAGTGTTTATAATAATGCGGCAGGTTTTCATTCTTTCCATATGACGGGCCATTTTTTCCTTTTCCGTAACGGTATTGCAATAGAGGGACGATGTGTGGCCGTAGCCGCCGTCGGCAATCAGCCTTTCGGCCTTGTTAAGGGCGTCGTCAAAGTCCTCCGCCTTATACATAGCCAGCACGGGCGAAAGCTTTTCGTGGGCAAATTCCTCGCTTATGTCCACGCTTTCCACTTCGCCGATAAGAATCTTTGTCTCCTCGGGAACCGAAACCCCCGCAAGAGAAGCGATTTTTGCCGCTTTCTGCCCTACGATTTTAGCGTTGAGGGCGCCGTTTATAATTATGGTTTTTCTGACCTTTTCCGTTTCTTCGCTGTTTAAGAAATAACAGCCCCGCTTGGCGAATTCCGCCTTTACGGCATCGTAAACTCCCTTCAAAACTATAACGCTCTGCTCCGAGGCGCAAATCATGCCGTTATCAAAGGTTTTGGAATGAATGACGGAATTTACGGCAAGCTTTATATCCGCGCTGTCGTCGATAATGGCCGGAGTGTTGCCCGCGCCTACGCCCAGCGCCGGTTTGCCGGAGGAATACGCCGCCTTCACCATGCCCGGGCCTCCCGTAGCCAGAATTATATCCGCTTCTCTCATCAGTATATTTGTCATTTCCAACGAAGGAACGTCTATCCAGCCGATTATATTTTCGGGGGCGCCGGCCTTAACCGCCGCTTCAAGCACCACTTTTGCCGCCGCAATTGTGCAGCCCTTGGCTCTCGGATGAGGGCTGATGATAATACCGTTTCTGGTTTTAAGAGCTATCAGTGTTTTAAATATAGCCGTAGAGGTGGGATTGGTCGTAGGAATAACGGCGGCGATTACGCCTATCGGCTCGGCCACCTTTTTTATGCCGTAAACCTCGTCTGTTTCGATTACGCCGCAGGTCTTTGTGTTCTTATAGGCGTTATAAATATACTCGGAGGCATAGTGGTTTTTAATGACCTTATCCTCCATAACACCCATGCCCGTTTCCTCAACGGCCTGTTTTGCCAGAGGGATTCTCATACTGTTGGCCGCCAAAGCCGCCGCTCGGAAAATTTCGTCCACCTTTTCCTGAGAGAAAGCCGCAAACTCCCGCTGAGCCGAACGAACCCGCTTCAAAAGCTCCTCCAGGGCCTCCGGACTGTCAACAACGCCGGTTTTTTCGATACTCATACTTATCCTCCATTTCTTAGCAAAAAATAAAATTATTCATAAGAAGCGCCGCCGAAAGCTGTTTTTGACAAACTGAAATTTCATAGACGCCCTTACTTTTATTTTAAAACATTTCATATAAAAAGTCAACAAATTATTAACTAAATTTGCCGTTAGAATATTGTTATTTTTTTAACAATATGCATTAAAAAAATTTTTCGGCCTCCGAACCCGTTTCGGAGCGTTTAAGCCGCCCCGAAACAAGACGCAAAGCTATATTCCCCTATTTTAAGGAATATTATTCAAAATATTTGAGGGCCTCCTCCATCTGAACGTCGATTACCTTTTCCAGATTTTCGTATTCATAGTCCGCAATTTTAAGGGCTGTGTAGAAATCCAGCTCCCCCGTTTCCTCCAGCTTGCTCACCCGCTGAAACACCTTTATGGCGTTGGCGGTAAGGGAATTAAATTCCCCGTCCGCTTCCTCCTCGGGAATAAGATTCACAGCGGCAAGGCGCTGTTCTATCGCAAGCTTTGTCTGAAAACATTCCAAATCCTCAAAGACAATCTTTTCAAAGGAGTCGGTATCTACGGGAACGACAATATTTTCAACCTCAATATCCGGCGTAAGCCCCACGGTGTTTATCCGTTCGTCATTTATGGAAAAATATTCGCCTACGGTGAATTTAAGTCCGCTTCCGGTGGGAGTGCGCATTACAGCCTGCATACAGCCCTTGCCGTAGGTCTGAGTACCCATGAGCTTAGCCCGTCCCCTGCTTTGAAGAGCCATAGCGAGAAATTCCGCCGCGGACGCCGTGTTTTCGTTCACCAAGACCAGCATCTTCCAGTCGGGAGCGTTAAGGTTTTCGGAATACACGGTTTCTTCCTCACTGCCGCCTTTCATGCGCTTAATTTTGGCGATGTACCCTGCCGGAATGAGCTTCTGTGCCACGGAAATCGCCGCTTCCAAATCGCCGCCCCCGTTATCGCGAAGGTCGATTATCATATTTTTCACTCCGCTGCCCCTGAGCGCTTCAATATATTTGTCAAACTCCCCGGGCAGAGAGCCTGTAAAGGATTCAATGCCTATATATGCTGTTTTATCGTTTAAGAGCTTCATGGAGGAATGGCTTTCCTCAACCTTGCCTCGTACCGCGTAAAGGTTCATGACTTCCTCGCCTCGACGAACGGTTATTTTAACGGTGGTGCCGTCCTCGCCCACAATAAGCTCCCTGACCTGTGCCGGAGCAAAGCCGCTTGTGTCAACTCCGTCTACGGCGATGATAACGTCTCCGCTTATAATGCCGGCATTTTCCGCTCCGCCGCCGACATACACGCTGTCAACCACTGTGCCGCTCCCCTGCGGAGCCAGCACAACGCCTATTCCGATAAACGAGCCGTTAAAATATTCCGCCTGCGATTCATACACCTCCGGCGGGTAGTACTCGGCGTAATCGTCATCCAAAAAATCTATCATGGCTTTAAGCGCCAAATCCAAATCGAACTGACCGCCGTTATCAATGGTCGCGCAGAGCATGGCGTACAGCAGATTGTTGTCGGACACACCGTAAAAATAGCTGTCCGCTATAAGGTGGCCGTAATACCGTATTATATCCTGCTGTTGAGCAGGGGTGAAGGTTTTTTTTGCGCTTTCCTCCGTTTTCTCAGTCTCCGCCGCCTGTTCGGTCTGCGCCAAGGGCTCCTCCGAGGGGATATCCTCGGCGAAAACAGGAGTAAGCAGGCACGAGAAAGCGAGCAGCAAAGCCAATAATTTCTTTTTCATAGTTTTTATCCTTTCATTTTATCAATAGCCGCGGGAACAGCTTTTTATCCCATTCTCTCACCTATGATTTTCGCCGGAGCCGTATTCCCGCAGTTTATTAACCGCGTTTCCCAGCAGAACATACCTGCTTGCGGCAGCGCGCGTACCCCTTTCTCCCATTCCCAAAAGGTCGTAAAATCTCTGCGCGGCGGCGAGAAGATATGCCTCCGCGTCGAAAAACACCGACCAAAGCAGCCTTATTTCCTCGTCCTCATTAAAAATCAGCTCCCCGCCGCAGAAGCATTTGCGCTGTCTTAAAACGTCGGCCAGCCTCGCAATCGGATAAACCCTCTCAAATTCCGGACTTTCAAGGGGAGGCAGCTTTATTTTGGGTATTGTAAAATTCCTGTCCAGAGCTTTAATCATAAAGTCCGGCCTGAGGGAAAAATTTATATACCCGTTTTCCGCGAAAGCCGTGTCTCCTTCGGGAAGCGCTATGCCTTCCGTAAGAAGGATGGCCGTTTCGGCGGGATTTCTTCCCAAGGCCGCCGCCAGCGGAAACGCCGCCGCCGTGCAAAGACCGGCTCCCCCGCCTTTCGGGCGCGTTATCCTCACCGGAATTTCAGCTTCGCAAAGCCCGCGGGCGGCTAAGCTCACGCTTTTCCTAAGCTCCTCCTTTTTTCCCTCAGCCGGACTCATACCCTCACCTTAACCGAAACATGATTCCTGCTTCTGGCAACATTATTTATCGTGAGATTGTAATCTATATCCAACGTTCCGCCGTTGTCGTCAAGGTCAATATTCACCTTTCCCGCCGTAACGCTTACGGTGAGATTGCCGAAATCCGTTTCGTAACAGCTCATATGGCAGCGATCCTTTTCAAATATCATCTGGGTATTTGCTTCTCCGCTGCGGAGCATTGTAACAATTCCTTCGGGATTCACCTTTATGGTGGTATTACATTTGCTTCTGCCGAGAAGCTCCCCTTCGGTATAATGTATGTAATACTTTCCGTTCTTTTTTCTGAGCCGCCCCTCGGTAGAATAGTTCATGCTGTCGGTTTCGCCGTCGGCGGTGACGCTTCCTCTTATTTCAACATATACGTTTTTCATAAATTTTCTCCGTAAGCATTGTCTATATCTCTATTTGTGTTACGTTGGCGCCTATAGGCCTGCCCAAGAACAGACTGCCAAGCTCCGCGAAGCTGTCGGGGCTGTCGGAAACGTAGAACTCATAGCTGCCGTTTTCCTTTTTATCCGAAAGCTTCCCTTCGCGGGCAAGCGCCTTTTTGCCGTATTTAGCGGCTTCCGCTCCGGGGGAGATTAGCTCCACCCCTTCACCCATTATATCACCTATAACTCTTTCAAGCAAGGGGTAATGTGTGCATCCCATGATAAGAGTATCCACTCCCGCATTTTTAAGGGGAGTGAGGTAATCAATGGCTATCATTCTCGCGGCCTCGCTGTCGGCGTAGCCGTTTTCCGCAAGAGGAACAAACATGGGGCAGGCGTTGCTGAAAACCTGAATGTCCGGGTTTTGTTCCTTAATTGTACTGGCGTACTTATCGCTTCTTATTGTTCCGATTGTTCCTATTACGCCGATTTTGCCGTTTTTGGTGCTTCGCAGTGCGCCGTAGACCGCCGGCTCTATTACTCCGATTATCTTTATTCCGTAGTCCTTTTCCACATATGGCAGAGCCACGCTGCTGGCTGTGCCGCAGGCCACCATAATAGCCTTTATATTGTGGCGCAGAAGGAACTCTATGTCGTCTCTGGTATATCGTATTATGGTGTCGCGGCCCTTGTTGCCGTAAGGCACCCTTCCGGTGTCGCCGAAATATATTATATCCTCATTGGGCATGGCTTTGATTATCTGCTTTACGGCCGTAAGCCCTCCGAGGCCGCTGTCAAAAACTCCGATAGGACGATTATCCATAATTAACCTCCGTCGCGCCGCTTCAAGCGGCGCAGATGTCATTGCCTCTACCGCATTTACAATACAAGCATTTTTTCCCAAAATCCGCCCTGATGGTTTCGGAAAAATATTCCCGTCCGCCCGTCGCTGTAAATTTCCATAAACGCGCTTCGGACGGCGTTTCCCCGCCCATGCTCAAGGCTCGCGATATCAATTTGAGTGAGAAAATGCCCGTCGGCGGCGCTTATCTGCCGCCCCCAATCCTTGCCGGCCCACCGGCTGTCGCCGATATGGGCGTGACCGTAAACATGGAGAAGCACGTTTTCCCCTATGGGAAAATATTCCCCCATATATTCAGTGGCGCGATTGCCGCCGGGATAGGCATAGTGGCTGACGGTTATGACCTTTTTTCTTTTATCGCGCTCCCGCGCCAAGGCTCTGTAATCCGTTGAGTTATAGGGATATCCCGTGCCGAAAGGCCTTCCGTGGCAAAAATACCAGCTCCCGTCGGCGGCGGCGTGATCCGCTATAAACAAAACGTCCGTGTCTCCCAGCTTATCCCAGAAAAAGAAGTCGCTGACGCATTTTGTGGTTTTCCAGCCTTCGGCGCTGTGGGAGAGGACCATTTCCCGAAAGGGCATAACGGCCTCGCCAAAGCGGGAAACATAATCCATATCGTGATTCCCCGGACAGTAGCACACAGGAACGCCTATTTCGGAAAAGACCTTCTCCTGCATTTTCGTCATTTCCCAAAGATGCTCTAAGTTTGCGCCTTCAACGCTGTCGCCTAAATACCATATTTTTTCACAGGGCAGATTCAGCTTTTTGAAATCCTCGTAGGCGATGTACATACATTGCCTGCTTCGAGCCGGATCGTGCTGCTGAAGGTCGCTTATGAGCCACACCCTATGGGATACATACATGGAAGCTGCCCGAAGAAATTCGTCTATCATTATTTCACAAGACTTTCGCCGGTCATTTCCTTAGGCTGCTCAATACCCATAAGCTTAAGCATTGTGGGGGCAATATCCGCAAGGCGGCCGTCCGATTTGGAAATCGCGCAGTCCGCGCCCACAACAATAAAGGGAACCGGATTTGTGGTGTGAGCGGTAAAGGGGGCCTTTGTCACGGGGTCGATAAGCTGGTCGGCATTGCCGTGGTCGGCGGTTATGCATACGACGCCGCCCTTTTTGAGAACAGCCTCCGTCACTTGGCCTACGCAGTCGTCAACAGCTTCAACGGCCTTTATTGTCGCCGGAATAATTCCCGTATGACCCACCATGTCGCAGTTGGCGAAGTTAAGAATGATAACATCAAACTTGTCGGCCTCAATTTCCTTTATAACGGCATCTTTGACCTCGTAAGCGCTCATTTCGGGCTTAAGGTCAAAGGTGGGAACATCGGGGGACTGAATGAGTATTCTTTCCTCCCCGGGGAACTGCTTTTCCTCGCCGCCGTTAAAGAAGAAGGTAACGTGGGCGTACTTTTGGGTTTCGGCAATTCTGAGCTGTGTAAGCCCAAGCTTGCTTATATATTCGCCGAAGGTCATGGTGAGAGCCTCGGGAGGATAGGCCACGGTAACGTTGGGCATAGCCGCGTCGTACTGAGCCATGCACACGTAATTTACGGGGAAGAAGCCCTTCCTTCTCTCAAAGCCCTTAAACTCCGGATCAACAAAAGCACGGGTTATCTGACGGGCGCGGTCGGGGCGGAAGTTGAAGCAGATAACGCTGTCGCCCTCCTTTATTACGCCGTCGCCATCCACTACCGTGGGGACGACAAATTCGTCCGTAACGCCGTTGGCATAGGAATTTTTGATTGCTTCAACGGGGTCGGTTTCCTTAATTCCTTCGCCCATTACCATAGCGTCGTAGGCCTTTTCCACCCGATCCCACGCGTTGTCGCGGTCCATAGCGTAATAACGGCCGGAAATCGTGGCAACCTTGCCCAAACCGATTTCATTCATCTTTTCGACAAGCTGAGCCATATAGTCCGCGCCGGAGGAAGGAGGAGTGTCACGTCCGTCAAGGAAAGCGTGAACATACGCCTTTTCAACTCCCAGCCTTTTAGCCATAGCTATAAGTCCGTAAAGATGCTCGTTGTGGCTGTGTACGCCGCCGTCGGAGAGAAGCCCGCACAGGTGCAGAGCCTTTCCGCCCTTTGCGGCGGCTTCCATATTCGCCTTCAGCACGGGATTGTTTATTATTGCGCCGTCATTGATATCCTTGGATATCTTCACAAGCATCTGATAAACTATTCTTCCGGCGCCGATGTTGGTGTGGCCCACCTCGCTGTTGCCCATCTGACCGTCGGGAAGCCCTACGTCAAGGCCGCTGGCGGAAATTATGGTGTTGGGGCAATTGGCCGTATATTTGTCAAGGTTGGGCTTTTTTGCCGCCATAACGCAGTTGCCCTCCTCGTTGGGGTTAATGCCGTAGCCGTCCATGATAAGCAGAGCAATAGGTTTCTTAGACATATTTATTACCTCCATACCGACAGAGGGACGCCGAAACGCCCCTCCGAAAATTTCTTTGGAATTCATTTAGCCGCTTCAACTATCTTCGCGAAGTCGGCCGATTTAAGAGATGCGCCGCCGATAAGGCCGCCGTCGATATTCGGCTTTGCAAGAAGCTCGGCCGCGTTTGCGCCGTTCATGCTGCCGCCGTATTGTATTGTAATTTCCTTGGCCGTTTTCTCGCTGTAAAGCGAAGCGAGAACGCCGCGGATAGCTCCGCAGACCTCCTCGGCCTGGTCGGCAGTGGCGGTTTTGCCTGTGCCGATAGCCCAGATAGGCTCGTAGGCCACAACAACCTTTTCGGCGTCACCTTCGGAAATTCCCGCAAAGGCCTTCTTTATCTGAATGTTTATAACATCCATGGTAATTCCGGCTTCACGCTGGCTTAGGCTTTCGCCTACGCACAGAATAGGGATAAGCCCCTTCGCGAGAGCCTTTTTAACCTTAAGGTTAACGGTTTCGTCCGTTTCGGCAAAGTACTGACGGCGCTCGCTGTGGCCTATTATTACATACTTAACGCCTAAATCTAAGAGCATATCCGCGCTTACCTCGCCGGTATATGCGCCCTTATCCTCAAAATGAAGGTTTTCGGCGCCTATGGCAACGTGAGTTTTTTCCGCGCCCTTAACAGCCTCGGCAAGATTTACAAAGGGAGTGCAGCATACGACTTGGCACAGCGCCCCTTCGGTAGCCTTGGCAACCTCTTTTACATATTCGCGTGTTTCCGAGGGAAGCTTATTCATCTTCCAGTTCCCGGCAATAATATATTTTCCCATGTCGATTATCTCCTTTTAGGTCAATTACTTGTCGTTAAGAGCGGCAATACCGGGAAGGTCTTTGCCTTCGAGATATTCCAGGCTCGCGCCGCCGCCGGTGGAGATATGAGTCATCTTGTCGCCAAGGCCCGCCTGATTTACGGCAGCAACGCTGTCGCCGCCGCCGATTACAGTGGTTGCGCCGTCGAGAGTCGCAAGCACCTGAGCGATTGCGTTTGTACCCTTCGCGAAGTTGCTCATTTCAAACACGCCCATAGGTCCGTTCCAAACAACGGTTTTCGCGTCCTTAAGCACATTGCTGAAAAGCTCGATGGTCTTGGGGCCGATATCCAGTCCCTGCCAGCCGGCTTCGATGCCGCCTTCGGGAACTACCTTGCTTTCCGCGTCGTTGTCAAACGCCTTCGCGACAACCGTATCAACGGGAAGAACAAGCTTATCCCCGGCCTTGGCCATCATATCCTTCGCGTAGTCAACGAAATCGGCCTCAAGAAGGGAATCGCCCACCTCCTGGCCCTTGGCCTTCATGAATGTATACGCCATTCCGCCGCCGATAATAAGCTTATCAACCTTGTCGAGAAGGTTTTCGATAACGGAGATTTTGCTGGAAACCTTGCTTCCGCCAAGAATGGCAACCAAAGGACGAACGGGCGCGTTTACCGCATTGCCGAGATACATAATTTCCTTCTGAATAAGGTATCCGGCGACTGCCGTATCGAGATATTCCGTTACGCCCACGTTGGAGCAGTGAGCGCGGTGAGCCGTACCGAAAGCGTCGTCAACGAATATATCCGCCAGAGAAGCAAGCTCCTTGCTGAAGGCTTCGCCGTTCTTTGTTTCTTCCGCTCTGTAGCGGGTGTTTTCAAGAAGCACTACGTCGCCGTCCTTCATTTCGGCAACAGCCTTCTTCGCGTTTTCGCCCACTACCTCGGCGTCAGCCGCAAAAACAACGTCCTTTCCCAGCTTTTCGCTGAGTCTCTTCGCAACGGGAGCGAGAGAAAGCTCCGGCTTGGGTTCTCCCTTGGGCTTGCCTAAGTGGGAGCAGAGAATTACCTTTGCGCCGTTATCAATAAGATACTGAATTGTGGGCAGAGCGGCGACGATTCTTGTTTCGTCCGTAATTACTCCGTCCTTCAGCGGAACGTTAAAGTCGCAGCGGACAAGAACCCTTTTGCCCTTTACTTCAACATCCTCGATGGTCTTTTTGTTTGTCATGCTCATTTGAATCACCTCATAATATATTTTGATATTTTTACATCACATATCTATACACGTATATTATACCACCTTTTCCCCGAATTGCAAGAAAAAAATTATATAAATTTGAATTTAATTTACAATTTATTTTCTGACCATGCCGACATATTCCGTTATGTTATAATATAATAAGAAATTTGAACAAAAGGCAGCTTTAAAAGCCTTATTTTGAAAAGCCGCAATACAGCGCATTTAAAAAAATCGCCATTGCCGCGCGGAAAGTAGGTGGTTTCGCGGAATATGCGTTCATGAAGCGAAAGGCAAAATAAAAAAGCTTGTTAAACTGACGGAGCAGCTTAACAAGCTCGGGCTAAAGGTTTTAGAACTGCTTGGCACTATAACACTGATAGCCTTATCAATTAAATCACTATCGGAGATGATTTAATTGACGGAAGCCAAACCGAGGGGCGGCCCCCTCGGGGCGGCATACCGTTAAAATAAATATACCACACGGAAAGGAGATTGTCAAGAGTGATTAAAGATATTTTCACTGCTTCGGGAATAATATATACAATTGCATTGACCGTGCTTTTTACAACCGAAAAAACAGCCGCCACAAGCCGAAGCCGCAGGGCTTCTTTTTTATATATTTCCCTGTTTATTTTAATTATCTGTAAACTTATTTTGTCATCTCTTGACAAAATCCGAGTTACAAACTATAATAAAAAAAGTTTATTGCAGTTGGAAGTGTCTTTTTATGAATCATTATATAGGCATCCTAAAAAATTCCGCTCTGAATTTCGCTTTAAGAATCATTAAATTTTCAAAATCCGTCGAACCGGTAAAATATTTTACGGTTTTCTGTTTGGGATTCGCTATGCTGTTCCGCTTTTGCGGCTATTCCTCCGGCGGAAGCTCCGAATACATACGCACCGGCGACGCCGACGGCAACGGAATAATCACCTTTGCGGACATTATTTCCCTTGCAGGGCGGACGGGGGAAGGCGCTGAGGAGAATTTGCGCTGCGACATGAACGGGGACGGGAAAATAAACCGCGCCGACCTGTTCTCCCTTATTCGGTTTTGGGGCGACGGAAGCGACGAGATTGTATACGCCGACAAGGTGAATCTGAGCGCAGACGCCGTTACGCTGTACATAGGCAATCAAAATCAAACGGCGCGGCTGACGGCTTCCGTTTTGCCGGAGGACGCGGCTGTGAAGGACGTTATATGGCAAAGCTCCGACGAAGGCGTTGTAACGGTAAGCGACGGTCTGCTTACGGCAAAAGGGGCGGGGGAAGCCGTCGTTACCGCTGTTTCCGCCGACGGCTTTGCCTCCGCCCAATGCGTCGTGGCGGTGGGCATAGGCGTTACGGGGGTGGAATTTGACCCCAATGAAATATACATCTACGAAAACAGCCCCTCGTTCCGGCTCGTTCCCGTAATATATCCGGAAAACGCCTCCGCTCGTACGCTTGTATGGCAAAGCTCCGACTGGAATGTCGTGGGAGTTGACAGCGCGGGAGGAATTACCCCTGTAGGCGTGGGGACAGCGGTGATAGGGGCGTCCTCCGCGGAAGGGAACGTGACCGCCGCGTGTACGGTACACGTTGTGGAGGAGCCTTGGGCGGAAGCCGAAAACGCTCCGGACATTTCAACCCAAAGGACAATGAAAACAGGCAGCTTCACCAATTACCTTCCCATATCCCGCAGCTTTAATTCCATGCTTGACATACAGTGCGGCCTGTACAACATAATTTCCGTAGACGGCTTTTCCACCGCGTCGGCAAGCGACGTGGCTAAGTACGCAAACCCCTCCAATTACTGCGAAGGGACGGCAAAATACCAGTTTCTCGACCTTTCGGTACCCAACAATATGACGGCGGAGGCTCTGAACGTATATTTAAAGAACAAAGGAATCCTTACCGGCATGGGGCAGGTATACATCGACGCGGCAAACGAATACGGAGTTAGCGAAGCTTACCTTGTGGCCCATTCCTGCCTTGAAACGGGGAACGGCTCCTCCCGCCTCGCGAAGGGTGTGGAGTACAACGGCGTTACGGTATACAATATGTTCGGTATAGGCGCATACGACGGCAACGCCCTTATGGGCGGCGCGGCCTACGCCTATAAGCAGGGGTGGACAAGTCCGGAGGCGGCAATCAGGGGCGGCGCGAAGTGGATAGCCGAAAACTATATTTACCGCGCAAAGGGACGTCAGAACACCCTTTACAAAATGCGCTGGAATCCCCTATCCCCCGGCGTTCACCAGTACGCAACCGACGTCACATGGGCGGTGAGTCAGGCATATACCATATCGAAGATAATCGGAGGAGCGCAATGTCTGCAAATTTTTGAAATCCCCGTTTACAGCGGCGAATACACCGGATATATCCCGGACGTATCCCCCAAAACAACCCCCGATTATTACTCCGTTTCCATGCCTGCCGCCGAGCCGGAGCCGGAAGCGGAGGCGCAGACGGAGGACGCTCCCAATGAAACCGTCACGGAAGCGGATTCCGTTTTGTCGCCGACAACGGCAGACGCGGAAGTCGAAGCCGAACAAGCCTCGCAGGAGCGGCCCGCGCCGGAGCAAGAAGCGGAGACTTCTCCCTCGGAGGATAAACAGCCGGAAAATACGCGGCCGGAAGAATCAAAAAACGAAGCGGAGGAATCCCCTGCGGCGGAGGAAGCTCAGGCTTCTTCCGATACAGCTTCTTCCGATACAGCTCCGCCGGAAGGCTCCTCTTCCGAAGAATCTCTCTCGGACGGGGTAAATCCGTAGGGCGCGGCGACTCGTTACGCAATACGCATAAATAATGACAATATATAATACATATACAGTAAAACGAGCGATTTTTGAATCGCTCGTTTTTATTATCAATATTTATTTCAATTTCGCAAGCTCTCCGTCAAGTATTTCCTGTATAAGAGCCGGATTTCCGCGGCCGGAGGTCTTTGCCATAGCCTGCCCCATAAGAGCCTTTACGGCCTGAAGCTTGCCGTTCTTAAAGTCGGCTATGCTCTTGGGATTGCTTTCCATAACCTCGGCAACTATCCTGCCCAAAGCCTCACGGTCGTTAATCTGGCCTAAGCCCTGTTCCTCAACGGCTTTTTCAACGTCGAAATCCTCTTCCCAAAGGCGGGAAACAAGCTTTTTCGCCGTGCCGCTGTTGATAACGCCGCTGCCCATCAGGTCGGCAATTTTAGCCAGACGCTTGGGCTTTACGGGGATATCGGCGCTTTCGGGAGGAAGCAGACGGAATACCTCTGAAACAATAAGGTTGCCAAGTATTTTCGGATATTCGCACACAGCCGCCGCCGCTTCAAAGTAGTCGGCAATTTCCACCTGACCGGTAAGCATTTCGCCGTTGTAGGGACTTATCCCGTACTTTTCCACATAAACAGCCTTTCGCTTGTCGGGAAGCTGGGGAATGGAAGCGGAAATTTCGCTAAGCCTTTCCTCGCTTGTTATTATCGGAGGAAGATCGGGGTCGGGGAAGTAGCGGTAATCGCTGGAGTCCTCCTTGCTTCGCATAGCGGAGGTTTTGCCCGTCGCGCTGTCGAAGCGGCGGGTTTCTTGGATTATGTTTTCGCCGTTTTCTATAGCGTCCACCTGACGCTTGAACTCGTATTCTATAGCCTTAAGCACAAACTGGAAGGAGTTGAGGTTTTTCATCTCCGTTCTGGTACCGAGCTCCTTTTCCCCTATTTTGCGGACGGAAAGGTTTACGTCGCAGCGCAAGGACCCCTCCTGCATTTTGCAGTCGGAAACCCCTGTATAGAGAATCACCGCCCGAAGCTTGCGCAAATACGCCACGGCCTCCTCGCCGCTTCTCATGTCCGGCTCGGAAACGATTTCTATAAGCGGCACGCCGCAGCGGTTGCAGTCAATAAGAGTGCCGTGTTCATCGTCGTGAATCAGCTTGCCCGCGTCCTCCTCAATGTGTATGCGGGTTATGCCTATGCGCTTGGCGCCGTTTTCCGATTCGATGTCTAAGTATCCGTGTTCGCACAGAGGAAGGTCATACTGGGATATTTGGTACGCCTTTGGAAGGTCGGGATAGAAGTAGTTTTTTCTGTCCTCCTTGGAATAGCGGGCAATGGCGCAGTTTGTGGCAAGGCCGGCCTTTATGGCGTATTCCACTACCTTTCCGTTAAGCACGGGAAGCGTGCCCGGATAGCCCATGCACACCGGGCAGACGTGGGTGTTAGGCTCCGCGCCGAAGGTAGTTGGGCAGGAGCAGAATATCTTGGTGTCGGTTTTAAGCTCCACATGAGTTTCAAGGCCGATTACCATTTCATAGCCTTTGTATGTCGTCATCAGAATGCACCCCTTTCAACATGATAGGCTCCCGTTTCAGCCTCGAAGGCCGCGCCGGCGCCGTAGAGCATGGCTTCGCTGAAGGCCGGACCGATGAGCTGCATTCCTATGGGCATATTGTTTTTGTCGTTTCCGCAGGGAAGGGACAGAGCGGGTACGCCGCCGATGTTCACAGGCACCGTGCATATGTCTCCGGCGTACATTTCAAGAGGATTTTTCGTCTTTTCGCCTATCTTATATGCCACAGTAGGCGCCACGGGGGAAATAATAAAGCTGCACTCCTTGAATATGCTTTCGTAGTCCTTCATTATGAGAGTTCTCACCTGAAGGGCTTTTTTATAGTACGCGTCGTAATATCCGCTGGAAAGAGCGAAGGTACCCAGCATAATGCGGCGCTTTACCTCCGCGCCGAAGCCTTCGCTGCGGCTGTTGTTGTAAAGCTCGGTAATGTCGCTGTAGTTTTCGCTTCTGTAGCCGTAGCGCACACCGTCGAAACGGGCAAGGTTGCTGCTGGCTTCGGCGGAGCTTATTACGTAGTATGCGGAAAGGGCGTGGTTAAGAGAGGGCATTGAAACCTCAATAAGCTCCGCCCCCATTTTTTCGTACTGCTTCGCGGCCCTGAGCACGGCGGATCTTACCTCGTCGTTTATTCCGTCCCCCATAGCCTCCTTCAAAAGGGCTATTTTCATTCCCTTTACGCCTTTTCCTATTTCGGAGGCGCAGTCCGTCACGGGAACGTTTACGCTTGTGGCGTCGCGCCTGTCGTAGCCCGCGACGGCGTTAAGTACAAGGGCATTGTCCTCCACGGTTTTGGTTAAGGGGCCTATCTGGTCAAGAGATGAGGCAAACGCCACAAGACCGTATCGGGAAACACGGCCATAGGTTGGCTTCATGCCAACAACTCCGCAGAAGGCCGCCGGCTGGCGTATGCTTCCGCCGGTGTCGCTTCCCAAGGCAAAGGGGGCCTCGTTGGCGGCCACCGCGGCGGCGCTGCCGCCGCTGCTCCCCCCGGGGACACAGTCTGTATTGCGGGGATTGCGGGTGATTTTAAAAGCGCTGTTTTCGGTGGAGGAGCCCATGGCGAACTCGTCCAAATTTGCCTTGCCCAAAACGGGAACGGTTTCGGCGTTCAGCTTTTCCATAACCGTGGCATCATAGGGAGGGATAAAATTCCCCAGCATTTTTGAAGCGCAGGTAGTTTTTATCCCCTTTGTGCATATATTATCCTTAATCGCGGCGGGAATTCCCGTAAGAGGGCTTCCCTTGCCTTCCCTTATAAGGGCGTCGGCCGCGTCCGCAGTCTCTAAGGACTCCTTTTCGGTGACGGTAATATAGCCGCACACCTTATCCTCGGTCTTTTTTATATTTTCCATATATGCGGCGGTGATTTCCCGGGAAGAGAGCTTTCCTTCGGAAAGAGCCTTTCCCAGCTCCTTCACCGTCATGGTCGTTATATCCATATTCCTAACCTCGCTTATTCTACGACTCTGGGAACGCTTACGCAGCCGTTCGCCTTTGTGGGCGCGTTTTTCAGCATTTCCTCTCGCTCAAAATTAATTTCGGCCTTATCCTCGCGGAACACATTGCTCAAAGGAACGACATGAGCGGTTATATCCACATCGGTTGTATCTATTTCGGAAAGCCGGTTTGCGAAATCCACAATGGCCTCCATATCGGCAGACATGGCCGTTTTTTCCTGAGGACTGAGACGAAGCCTCGCCAGCTTTGCCACGTTTTCAACGTCTATCTTAGGGCCGGATCTCTTATTTTTGCCGGCGGAGCGGGGCTTTCCGGCGGCTTCCGCGCCCAGATGAAGCGCTTCAAGCTGCTTTTGATCAACATAATCCGGCGCGCCGGTCATTGGGTCGGAGGCGTCCTTGACCTTGGGGAAGGCAATGACCTCTCTGAGGGAATCCGCCCCCACGAGAAGCATTACCAAACGGTCAAGCCCGAAGGCGAAGCCTCCGTGAGGAGGTGTGCCGTAGCGGAAAGCATTGACCATAAAGCCGAAGCGGCTTTCGATTTCCTCGTCTGTAAAGCCCAAGGCTTCAAACATCTTCTGCTGGATATCGCTTCTGTGGATTCTGATGCTGCCGCTGCCCAGCTCGACGCCGTTAAGCACAACGTCGTAGGCCTGAGCCCTCACCTTTCCCGGGTCCGTCATGAGATACTGTATATCCTCGGGGTAAGGCATTGTAAACGGATGGTGCATAGCCATGTAGCGGTTTTCCTCATCGCTCCACTCGAACTGGGGGAAATCCGTAACGAAAAGGAACTTGTATTCATCTTTTTTCCTCAGCCCCAGCATATCGCCCAAATCAAGGCGAAGAGAGCCGAGAGTGCGGTATACGACAGAGGGCTTATCGGCGCAGAACAGGATGAAGTCTCCCGGCTTAGCCTCCATTCTTTCGATTATTGCGTCAATATCCTCCTTAGAGAAATACTTGGTAAGTATGGAATATATTTCCCCGTCGGGGCGGACGGCTATCCACGCCATGCCCTTTGCGCCGTAGCCTTGGGCTTTTTCCGTAAGCTCCTCTATGGCGCTTCTGGTGAAATCGGCGCAGCCCTTTACGTTTATTGCCCGAACTATGCCGCCCTTGTCAACAACCTTGCGGAACACCGTAAAGCTGCACGTTTTCATAATGTCGCTCAAATCAACAATGGGAAGCCCGAAGCGGATATCCGGCTTGTCGGTTCCGTATTTGTCCATACATTCCTGCCACGTTATGCGGGGAAAAGCGTAATCTATTTCACTGCCCATTACAGTCTTAAATATGTGCTTAAAGAGCTTTTCAAGGTGAACAAGAATATCCTCCTGATTTACAAAGGACATTTCCATATCCACTTGGGTAAATTCCGGCTGGCGGTCGGCTCTCAAATCCTCGTCGCGGAAGCATCTTGCCACCTGATAATATTTGTCCACTCCGCCCACCATAAGAAGCTGCTTAAAAATCTGGGGGGACTGGGGCAAAGCGTAAAAGGTGCCGGGGTGAACACGGCTGGGAACAAGATAGTCTCTGGCTCCTTCGGGGGTGGACTTGCACAGCATTGGAGTTTCCACACAGATAAAGCCGTTGCTGTCGAGGAAATCCTCCGCCGCCTTCTGAACGGCGTGGCGGAAGCGGAGATTTTTTATCATCTGAGGGCGGCGCAGGTCTATAAAGCGGTATTTAAGCCGCAAATCCTCCCGAACGTTTATTTCCTCGTCGGGCGAGAAGGGAAGGGGGTCTGACTCGGACAAAACCTCAATGCCTGTGGCCATAAGCTCAATAGTTCCGGTTTTCAGCTTTGGATTATAGGTTTCCTCATCACGGTGACGGATTTTTCCCTTTACCGATATTACGGTCTGATTTTTCAGCCCTTCCGCGGCGGCGAAATCCTCCGCCGAAAGATTCTGAAGGTTAAAGACTACCTGCAGGGTGCCTTCCCTGTCGCGAAGGTCAATGAAAATAACTCCGCCCATATCGCGCTTGGTCTGAACCCAGCCGCATACGGTCTGATTTGTGTCGATCTGCTCTTCGGAAAGCAGTCCGCAATAAAATGTTCTGTTCATGCTGGAACAACTCCTAATATCTATTATCCCGGGGCAGAAAAGCCTTTTCTCTTCCGCCGCCGTTTGGTATCCGTTTGAGTAGCGCCTCGGTATAAAATAAGACCTGCCCTACACTTCTTTATATCATACCTCAAAACCCTGTCTTTTGTCAAGAGAAGCCGAGTAAATTTTGCAAAAAAAGTTTGTCAATGATAAGTAGCACTTTACCAAAAAAATATAACCAAACAAAAAATGTCCCCCACTATAGGCGGCGGACATTTTTCATTTGGTTACATCCACTAAATCATCCCTAACCCCGCAAACCAAAAACTACGTAAACCAAAAACCTATCAATCAAAGCTGCGCATTTTATCGGCGTTTTTCTCTATATTATGGATTAACGTCAGGCAGTTTGCTTGCGTGAGATTATCGTCCAAGGAGCAGGCGATTCCGGTCGAAAGGCCCATAGAGGTACATATCAAGGCTCCGCCGAGGGGATAGGGGCCTCTCTCTTCTATTTCCTCGTCCGTGGCAAAGAGTCTCGCGGCGATTGTAAACGCTTGGGCGTATGTAATATCATCCTTCAAGCGGAACATATCTCCGCCCATGCCCTTAACCAAGCCTCGGGCCTTAAGCTGCATAACCGCTTCATAGGGTATGTTGAGGGGAGTCACATCCTCGAACGGCTCTACGTCGGAAATATCCTTTTTTTCTTCAAAAATTTCCGCCAGCTTTTGGGCAAAATCTCCCCTGTTCAGCGTAAGCTCAATGCCGCTGCTCTTAGAGCCGACGACGGTTATTTCCCCCTTGGCAACGTCGACGTCGGGGCTTGTAAGCTCAATATAATATCTCCTGTTTCTATCCGTCACATTCTGCCACACAACAAGCTTTTGCATATTAGGCGTAACCTTAACCGTATTTGAATAGACAATATCCGTTTTTATTGTATCATTGTTGTCCCTAAGACGCTTCACTGTCAGCTTAAGGCTGTAGCTTTCGGCGGTGGTGGAACGTATGTACATAATAATATCGCATTTTTCCATGAGGAAAATATCGAAATCGGAGTAGTGGGTCTTTTCGGGAGTTAACGTGTATTCATATGAATCGTATTCGTCCGGAATTCCAAGTGTGCCTGTTTTTTCCGCAGTTTTATGAGCTTCTTCCGCAATGGAATATAAATATTGGGGATTGTCCGCCGCAAAGGCGGCGGTGGATAAGAAAACGCAAATAACCGTAACAATTGAAATTATTTTTTTCATGAGATAACCTCCTTAATAACGTTGCATGGCGCTGTCACGGGCGCCTCCGTCAGAGTTCGGGACAGTCAAGATGCCAAGACTTGAGCCGTTTATCGTCACGGCATAGGAACCGTTTCCGATAAGCGCAACGCTGTCAAATACAAACGGCGTAATTTCCTCGCCGTTTTTGTTTATCAAACCGTACAAACCCGTATCGCAGTGCGCTGCTGTGGCGATTCCCTGCTCAAAGCCTGAAATATCCGCGTAAATAAATTCAGTAAGATTGTTGCCGCTGTCGTCCAAAACAGCATATTTATATATGGGAGGGCCGGAAAACGACGAAGTTCCGCCGTCGGCGCAACATTTACCCAAAAGGATTCCGCCCTTTGCCTCAATAATATAGTCCTTTGGCTCGGCTATTCTTTCTCCGTTCGTATTTATTAAATACCAATCCGATGTTCCGTTTTCAGATTTGCAGACGTTCGCTATCCCATCTTCAAAGGCTCCGGCGCTTGAATAATCGAACGGAAGCGCAAGCTGCCCCTGTTTGTCGACATAGCCGTATTTATCGTTAAAAAGCACGGGAGCAAGACCTTCGCTGAATTTTCCCGGATAATCAAAATATACCGACGCAATAAGTTCGCCCTTTTCGTTCAGATACTTCCAGCCGTTATCGAGTACGGCTATTCTGTCATTGTCACAAATCAACGCGTTTAAATATACACACGGCAGAATTTCCTCGCCGTATTTATCCGCAACGCCATATTTCCCGTCCTTTTCAACCGTCATAAGTTCTTCATATTCGCAAAAATTTCCATTATTTGCAATATCGCTGTATTCCACAGGAGATTTCGGGATTCCGTTTTCTCCGTAAAATCTGAAAAGCCCGTTTTTTTGCGCCCATATGGTACCGTAACTGTTCCAAAAAATTCCGTCGTATTCGCACGGCAAAATTTCCTCGCCCGTTTTTCCTATAAGGCCGTATTTTCCGTTTAAATAAACGCTTGCAAATCCGTTGATAAAATCGCTCACACTGTCGTATTTGCTTAAATCGAACAGTTCCTCGCCGGCGGAATCGACAACTCTTTTTTCAAAGCCGTTGTTCCCCCACCAACCGACGCAATATTGCCCTTGCCCAAACGGCCGCACTGCGCTGTAGGCTATAGGCACAATTATGTCCCCGTCGCTGCCGATAACGCCTGTTTTGACATCGCTTCCGCCGTAGGAAGCCGTAAGTATAACAGAGCCATCCGGAGAGATTGAGTCTATTCGAGCGGCTTGGCAGCTCTCGTCATGCCATATTTCCTTTATTGAAACGCCGTATTCCCCTATGGGTTCCTCCGGCAAATCAACAACGGCAAATTTTTCCGAAAACAATTGAAGCAAGCAAAGTATTAAAATTTTTACTGATTTTGTGACATTTAACATTTTTTCACCTACAGTCTATACTAAACCTACTTGTGAGCGGAAAATCCGTTATCCCCCGAAGATTCATATTTTTCAAAATAGTTTTTATACAGTGTTTGTAATTGTACCCCGTTAGTTCCATCGGCAATTATGTATTCTGTCCTATCTCCGTTTTCGTCAGAAATGGATTCACTGATGAGTAACGGCACAAATAAAGAATCATATATAATTTCTGCCGTGTTTCCACGAGATATATAATCCGTAGTAACACATTTGTCACTTATAATCCCTATTTCCGTTGCAACCGAAACATAGCCGACAGGATAATCCCCTCTTTGTTTAGCCACTTCTTCATAACCCAATGCGCATACAAGGATTTTTAACGCATCTTGATACGTTATATAATCGTCAGGCGCAAATAAATTTTCGGGGATCGTTGCGTTTGTTCCATACAATTCATTAAAATCATCTCTGTAGAACAGCTCGCTTTGATCAATTTCATTGCCGTTTTCATCTAAATCCACAAAGTATAACTTCTCGGCTTCCATAACTCCATTTATCAACCCGCGGCTATAGCAAAACGTTATATATTGATTAGCCCAATGCTCCGTCGGCACATCCGCAAAAAAGTTGTTATTGTCAATCGACTTTTCTTTATCATCTATGCCTAACATCACCGAAACCATTTTGCAAAATTCCGCACGAGTAACGTTATTTTGAGGTTGAAAACTGCCATCTTCATAACAATTTATAATATTATACTGTTTTAACTTTTCAATTTTTTGCTCCATTGAATAGGTCGTTGATGTTTCATCAGCGTATATGGTTATATTAGATAAAAGACATATGACACAAAAAATAACGGTTAATTTTTTCATATAATAAATGTTCCTTTCTTAAATGGGTACAAGTAAACCCTAAAAATAGGGTTTACTTGTAAAAAATATTACAGGGCACTCCAAGAAATAGCTGCGTAGTACGAGTTGAAGTTTGTTGTTTTATATGTCAGCCCAAAGGAATAATATTGACTTGAAGCGGTACTTAATCCTGTAATATAACCGTTTCTTAAATAGATGTCGTCACCTTGATCTCTTAAATCAAACGAGCCTTTATATTTACTGTTAGTTATGTCATAAATATCAACAGTGGCATTTGCACCGGTTACTTCACCATAATAATAAAGTCTGCCTGAAGAATTGGCATTAAAGTGTTTGCCACATTGAACAACTGCCGCTTTATTACCGCTGATTGTGTAAGGACCATCGTCAAGATCATAATAAGAAGTAGAAACCCATCTCTGAAGTTTTGCCTGTTCATATGCTTCCGCCACATCATCCAGATAAACGAGATCAATGATGTCGATTACATTCCCATTTTCATCTGTTTCAACAAACTGGATGTTATCATCGGTTATCGGTTCGACCGCAAAAGCTCCAACACACATTGCCGACATAGCCACAACTGTTGCTAAACACATAGCAAGAATCTTCTTAAGCTTTTTCATAAATAAAATCCTCCTTAAAAAATATTTTTATACATATTGATTACCGATAAATCATTTCAATCGGCTTAAAACATTTTGCCGGTTATTGCTTTAACATATCTATGTTTCTTTAATACTGCATAATTACAGAATCAACAAAACATAACATAATCGGCAGAGAACGGAGCCAATATGTATAACTCCGTCTGTATTTCTCAGTCCAACGGAATCACCTCCCTAAATGCATATTTTTATTTGGAACCGTAATCATATGTGTCGCTGTATTTGGTTACGGACTCAATGCAGCTTCCGTTGCTGTTATAAGCTTTGTGTACGCTGTAAAGCCGATATTTATATCCTTTTAAAGGCGTGTAATATTTATCCACCTTGGCAATCTGTTCTCCGGTATCGCTCCATGTTTCTATTGTCTCCCAGCCGCCGTCATAACGTTGAAGATTTACCGTTACCCCCGCTGTATAGTTGTCTTCTGTCATCGTATTGCCTGAACATTCAAACATTCCGCCGCTCATTTTTAGATTTAGGTAAGCATTGCTTATGGCAATATAGTTTGCCGAATCTACGGACAATGTACTTAGCCCTTGCGCTTCGGACGTCATAAATAAACAGCCGAGCACAACCAACGACGCGATGTTCCGAATAAAATTTTTTAACCCTTGCTTTTTCATAAACACATCTCCTTTTGACTTTTGACTTTTTGTCTTTGATTATCCCTTCATATATTAAAACGATTTAAAAGGCAAAAAGTGTAAACTTTTTTTCAAAAAAATTCATTTTTGTAAAAATTATACAAAAATTCGCGACAAATTTTATACAAAACGCCGACCGGTTTGTCCGTGTCGGCGTTTGTAATCATGAAGTCAAGGGAAATGTCGTTTTATCTTACTTCCCTTATGCCTTCCAAAATTTTATAAAGCTCGTCCTTTGATATTGAACCCATTAAAATATAAGCATAATTGTCGTCGTTCCAAACAAAGGCGTTGTGCCTTTTGTTTGTTATATAAACGCCTTCGTATCCGTTAATCTCAATGGTTTCAATTTCGGCGTTCTCGGTATCAATGTCAAATAAGCCTTCGGGGAATCTGACGCTTAACGAAAAGCTCTTTGAATTCTCGAAATTTTTATATATTGCATCGAACATACTTTTGCTATGTTTCTTTTCCGAAAGCTCAAAGCCTTCGGGGATATATTCCAGCTCAAAATCGCCCACCGCGTTACGGATTGCCCCTCTCTCAGCAAAGGTAAAGGTTGTTCCCGGAGAGCTTCTGTCAAACACAAAATTCAGCACCTTTACGCGCCACGCCTCAACCCCGAATGTGGTTATCGCAAGCCCCGCCAAAATAATTATAAATACGCAGGCAATCTTTTTGCCGTTTGCCATAAGCTGTTTGCCGACTTTTTTCCGGCGGTTTTCAGCCAAAAGCTTTCGGATTTTCTTATGCCCCTTTACCGAAAGCGAAAGACTCTCGTTCTCGGTTTCGGCATACAGCCCGTCAATATAAGAGCTTTCCTTTTCATATTCGGATTTGGCGGCTTTTTCAAGCATAATGTCAAAAACCCGCTCAAAGGTGTTCTCTGTTTTCATGTTAAAGCCTCCCTTCCATATATTTTCTTATTTCATCTTTGATTTTTCTGATATCTTTTTTTACGGTTTCGCTCGAAACATTCAGCGTCTTCGCGATGTCGTCGATTTTTAATTCGTAATTATACTTTAACAAAAAAATATCCTTTTTTCTTTGAGAAAGTCTGTCTATCGCTTCGGAAAGCTCGGCCAGCGTTTCCGCCGAAAGCACGATTTTTTCCGGAGATTTATAGTTGCCGTCAGCGGCTTCTTCTATATTATCGATATATTCTACCCTGTGGTAAGCGTTTTGCATATCAATGGAAATATTTCGGCATATCAAAGCCAAAAAGTTTCGACATTCGCTTTCATTGCGCCCTTCAAGCTGATATAATATTTTCATTGTCCGCTCAAAGGTCGCGCTTAGAGCGTCTTCGGCCAAGTAGCTGTCCCGCAAAATATCGTTCGCGATTTTATAAATAAGCTTATTATATTTTTTGTACAGATACTCTAATTTTTGGTAACCATTCATTTTCTCAAATTTTTTCACGTATTCCACCTGCCTGTTTCGCGGCTCAGCTGCTCCGTAAGATAAGTATATCATGCTTTTAAATTTTTGTCAACACGCCGAAAGGCGGCGCGCCTTGGGGGAATACAAAGACGGGCCGCGTTTGTTTTTTACGGCCCCTTCCGCGCTGTCAATTGTCCGAATAAATTTTTATTTCTATGGAAAAATACCCTTAAATAAATCTTTCGGAGGATTGCAGCATGAGTGAGCTTACACAGGTGGCGCTGACAGCGCTTATTTCGGCGGCCGTACTTTTTGTTCTTACGGAGCTTATGGGTCAAAAGCAGCTTTCCCAGCTCAATATGTTCGACTACGTTACCGGCATAACCATAGGCTCCATTGCGGCGGAAATGGCCACGGAGCTTGAAAAAAATCCGCTGAACGGCATTGCCGCAATGGCGGTATACGCCCTTTTGGGGATACTCTTTTCCTATATAGGCCGAAAAAACCTTAAGCTAAGGCGTACGCTCAACGGGAAAATATATCTCCTTATGGAGGACGGCAAGCTGAACAAAAAGGAATTTGCCAAGGCCCACATAGATTTAAGCGACTTTCTCATGTTCGCCAGAATACAGGGCTATTACGACCCCTCCCGAATAAGCGCCGCCCTAATGGAGCCGAACGGCGCCCTGAGCTTTCTGCCCCGCGAAAGCGACCGTCCGGCGACAGTGGAAGATTTGGGGCTTAAAAGGGAGCAAAGCCGCATGGCCCGCAACCTTATTATGGACGGGAAAATTATGGAGGAAAGTCTGCGCCGAAGCGGAATAAGCCGTCGGCGGCTGGAGGAAGAGTGCCGCAAAAACGGCTACGACCGCGTTGAGGACGTTTTCCTCGCGACAGTAAGCAACGGCGTTGTTACCTTTTACTAAAGGCCCCTTAAAGCACGTCCTCCGCTATATCCTCCATATGACAGGGACAAATTTCATTTTCCTCCAAAAATCGGGCAAATTTTGCCGCTCTTTCCTCCGAGGCAAAAATTCCCGAAAGGAAAGCCTCCTCCACAAGCCTTCCGTTTTGTAATCTTCTTCCCCTTATTCCATAGGAAACAGCGCTTTTTCCCATTACGACTTCCACAACGGCCATCGGTTCGTATATAAAAACCCGACCGCTCTTTCCCATGGCTTTGTCCTCCTTTCATCAAAGCGCCATAGGCGTAAATTTTTCAGAGATTCTCTTGGAAACAGTACACATTATAACATACGTTATCCGTGTTTTCAACGCGAAAAATTCCCCTCGTAAGCCCGAATTTCCGGTTTTTCGCCTGTTGAAAACCGGTATTTTTTTGCGCTGTTTTATATAAAAATGTCGTGTTTTTTCAAATACGGCACATTATGTTCGGTTTCGCTTCGCTTTCCGATACAAGATTTTTCGCTATATTTTGCAAAGAAATATTAAATTTTCTTCATTATTTTTGCTGTTTATCCTTTGCCGAATACGCAAAATCAAAAAAATCTCCGTGTTTCTTGTTTATACGGCAATATTAAGGATTTATTCACATTATTTTTCTTGCTCACGGGGCAAATATGTGCTATAATACAGTAAGAAACGGAGGCGAAAATATGCTCAAATTCATAAAACGGCTGATAAGCGCCGTGCTTATTCTCGCTCTGTGCTCCGCAGCGCTGCTTGCGTTTTTGGGATACAGAGAAAGCCGGACGGCTCTGGCGGAAAAGCCCCTTGACTCCGCCGTGGCGGAAATACGGGCAAAAGAACATTTCACGTCTCTTTCCGACCTTCCGGAAATTTATACCGACGCCGTTGTGGCCGTCGAGGATCACCGTTTCCGTATGCATTTCGGAATAGACCCCTTGGGGATAGCCCGGGCAATTATTGTGAACATTCGCGGCGGAGAGCTTAAAGAGGGCGGCAGCACCATAACCCAGCAGCTTATTAAAAACATATATTTCCCCGAAAACAGGGATATTATCAAAAAAGTCGCCGAAGCCATTCTCGCGGTAAAGCTGGAAAACAATTATTCAAAGGACGACATTCTTGAGCTTTACGTAAACAACATCTATTTCGGCGACGGCTACTACTGCGTATATGACGCTTCAATGGGGTATTTCGATAAGACTCCCGACAAAATGAACGCCTACGAAAGCACGCTTCTGGCGGGGATTCCCAACGCTCCGTCGGTTTATTCTCCGACGAAGAACCCCGATTTGGCCGAGCAGCGGCGCCAAACTGTGCTGAAAAAGATGAAAGCCGAGGGCTACGATACGGGCGAAGAATAAAAAACGATTGGGTAACCGCCCGGGTCGGCAGTCCGAGAGCCGATTTTAAACCCCCTTCATTTTTTCTTCCAAAGCTATTGACAAATTTGAAAATTATTATATAATTATTTGTGTAAATAGCGCAATCAAATAATATTATAAGGAAGGACGACGGTAAATGAACAACGCATATTTTTCCATACACGAGCCTGCCAACGAGACTATACACGGCTATATGCCCGGCAGCAAGGAACGCGCTTCCCTTAAGGCGGAGCTTAAGCGGCAAAGCGCGACGGTGGTAAACATTCCCCTTGTTATCGGAGGGAAGGAAATCTTTACCGACAATGTTACAGAAATAACAATGCCTCATGACCATCACCACGTAATCGCCAGGTGCTGTCTTGCCGGTGAGGATGAGCTTAACATGGCAATCGACGCGGCAATGAGCGCAAAAAAGGCTTGGGCGTCAATGCCTTGGGAACACAGAGCGTCCATATTCATGAAGGCGGCCGAGCTTCTCGCCGGTCCGAGGAGAGACAAGCTCAACGCGGCAACAATGCTGGGTCAGAGCAAAACCGCTTTTCAGGCCGAAATTGATTCCGCCTGCGAGCTTACGGACTTTATCCGCTACAATGTCTATAACGCTCAGGAGCTTTACAAGACTCAGCCCAACAGCGTCGGCGCAGTCTGGAACAGAAACGAGTTCCGCCCTCTTGACGGTTTTGTAACCGCCCTTACTCCGTTTAACTTCACATCTATCGGCGGCAATCTTGCCATTGCCCCCGCGATAATGGGCAACACCGTTCTTTGGAAGCCCTCCACCACGGCTGTGCTTTCCAACTACTACTTTATGAAGCTCCTTGAGGAGGCCGGTCTCCCCGCCGGAGTTATCAACTTCATCCCTTGCAGGGGCGTGGATATAAGCAAGTACGTTATTCCCCACAAGGATTTCGCCGGCTTCCACTTTACAGGCTCCACCAAGGTGTTCAGCGGCGTATGGACGACCGTGGGCCAAAATATTTCCACATACAAAAGCTATCCCAGAATCGTGGGCGAAACAGGCGGCAAGGACTTTATCTTCGCTCACGGCAGCGCGGATGTCGAAGCCCTCAGCGCGGCCATTGTAAGAGGCGCCTTTGAGTTTCAGGGTCAGAAATGCTCGGCAGCGTCCAGAGCCTATATCCCCGCAAGCATATGGGAGGAAGTCAAGACAAGAGTGCTTGCCGAGGCCGCTAAGCTTAAGGTAGGCGACGTCGCGGACTTCTCCACCTTCATGGGAGCGGTTATCGACAAGGCCTCCTTTGACAACATCAAGTCTTACATAGATTACGCCAACGAATCTGAGGACGCGGAGGTGCTCTGCGGCTCGTATGACGACAGCAAGGGCTGGTTCGTTAAGCCTACGGTTATTTTGGCTAAAAAGCCGGATTTCAAAACTATGGCCGAAGAAATATTCGGGCCTGTTATCACCGTTTACGTTTACGATGACGACAAGCTGGACGAAACGTTGGAGCTTTGCGACAAAACCAGCGCGTATGCCCTTACCGGAGCTATTTTCGCTCAGGACAGAAACGCTTTGATGCATATGGAGGAAGCTCTTAACAGCGCGGCAGGCAACTTCTATATCAACGATAAGCCCACCGGCGCGGTTGTAGGTCAGCAGCCTTTCGGCGGCGCGCGGGCTTCCGGCACAAACGATAAGGCCGGCAGTATCTTCAACCTTATCCGCTGGGTAAATATCAAGTGTACAAAAGAGAATTTCGTCCCCTCCTACGACATCAATTATCCCTATATGTGCGAGGAATAATCCCGAATTTGGTTATGAGCCTTGGCAAAAGCTGCCAAGGCTCATGTTTTATTGCATAAACCTCCGCGTCGGCGCATATATATTACGGTAAAACCGCATGAAAGGGGAGCTGTATTTTGCCCGACAACGGAAACCTTATACTTGAAAACCGGGAAAAGCTCAGTGTTACAGCAGTAAACGACGTGGAAAGCTTTGACGAGAAAAGGATAGTTCTTAAAACCGGCGACTGTCGGCTGATAATTGAAGGGAACGGGCTTAAAATAAGCAGTGTTAACGTAGAGAACGGCGAAGCCGTTATTACCGGACTTGTAAGCAGCTGCGCCTATATCGGCGCAAGGCAGGGTTCCTTATGGGGGAAGCTCTCAAAATGACGGTTTCATCTCTCCATCAGCTCAATTTTTTTCTTTTCAGCATAGCCGCCGGAGGCGCGCTGAGCTTTTTATACTGCTTTATGGCCGAAGTCCGCCGCCGAAGCGTTCGGGGTTCCTCCGCGGCGGCGGATATTCTGTTCTGGGCGGCCGCGGCGGCTACGGTAATCGCTTCGGGGCTTATGCTCAACGACGGCGGCATAAGGGGCTATCAGCTTTTCGGCACGGTATGCGGCTTTATTCTTCATTCGCTGTGCATGGGAAGCTTCTCGGCACGGCTTTGCCGTATTCTTGTTGAAATATTGGCCAAGCTGTTGTCCCCGTTATTTTTTCTTTGCCGCGGAATTTATTTATACGCGGCAAATACGCTCCATAAGCTGAACATCACCGTGTGCAAAATAAAACAAAACAGGCAAAAAATGACAGCAAGGAACAAAACCCGCAAAAAAATAAGAAAAAAATACAAAAAAATGCTTTAAAACACTTTACAAATCAAATTTTTTGATATATACTATAAATATATTTGTGCGGAGGAGGAGTACCAATGAACTTTATGGGCAAAAACGTGCGCAGAAAAGATATGCCCCGGCTTATTATAAGGGCGGCGGCTCTTGTTGTTGCGTTGATGTTTCTTATTGCCGTAGGTTCAACGGTTTACGGTATCTGCGAGGTTCGCGGCGAAATCCGCGAATGCAATGACGCTATTGCACAAAAGAAAAGTGAGCTTAAGAAGCTTGAGCAAAAGAAGGAATATTACGAAAGCGACGAGTTTTTGGAAGATACAGTCCGCGGCGGCGGCTATGTTGACAACGATGAAACCGTTTTTGTAATAACCGATTAGGCTCGCAATTTTACACTTTGAAAGGGGTTCATACTTTTATGGATCTGGAAATCGGAAGCATTGTTGAAGGCAAGGTATCGGGAATTACAGGGTTCGGCGCGTTTATTGATTTGCCCGGCAAAAAAACAGGATTGGTGCATATTTCTGAGATTGCGAGGGATTACGTAAAAGACATTCACGACCATCTTTCCATCGGACAAACTGTAAAGGTAAAGATTTTGTCTATGGAACCTAACGGAAAAATCAGCCTTTCCATAAAAAAGGCTGTCCCCCCTCGAAGCAGTACCCCGGTCTTTACGGGAAGACCGGCGGAAATTGATTTTTCTTCCTCCGCTCAGCAGCTCAGCGAGCTTTCCTTTGAGGATAAAATGGCAAAATTTAAGCAGTCCAGCGACGAACGTATGCTTGATATAAAGCGAAATGTGGAGTCCAAACGGGGAAGCCATAGGAAGTAGCATGGGCTGTAAAATAATAAATTTTTAATTCCACGAGAAAATTTATAAGAAAATCATTCATATAAAAATTTTAAGGGGCGGACAATATCCGCCCCTTAAAAATATACATAATCAAAATTTGATTTATGAGAAAAGGGCTGAAAAAAACAAATACATCTGTTTTCATAGCCCTTTTTTTAGTTTCAGTTTGCCGCAAAAAGCTCCTTATATGGATTTGCGGTATCGGGATAAACCACAAAAAACTTTCCCTTTAAAATTTCATCGGCGCTGCCGCCGAATTCCCGGCAGTATTCCTCTGTAAGGCTCCGTATTTCCTCCAAATCCGAAGAATCGGCTTCCCTTGCAAGAACACTGTTTGGCAGCTCCGAGGGCGGGCAGTCGCTGCGGAGGAAAATCTTTCCGCCGTGCATACCCGTAGCAAGGAAATTGCCTACGGGCAACGCGCCGTTTTCTCCTATGCCAAGCACCACGATGTAGCCGCCGGCTTGGTACTCTCCAAGAAAGGAGCCGGCTCTGCTTCCTATTACAATGGCCGGAATTTTATCCTTATAGGCTTTCATGTGTATTCCGCCCCTGTAGCCCACGCTGCTCTTGACGAAAATTTTCCCGCCCCGCATGGCGTAGCCCGTAGCGTCGCCGCTGAAGCCGTGGACATAGATTGTTCCGTCGTTCATGGTGTCGCCCATTGCGTCCTGAGCGTTGCCGTTGACACGGATAACGCCGCCGTTGAAATAGGCTCCCAAAGCGTTGCCGGGGGTGCCGTTTATTGTAATCTCACGGTCGCTCATTCCATCGCCTATAAAGCGCTGGCCGTAACATTCGTCTATGATTATTTCTTTATCGGAGCTTTCTTCAACCGCCCTGTTAAGCTCTCTGAAATCCATTATTCCCGCTGTAATTCTCATTGCGCGCCCTCCTTACTGAACCTTTCTAAGCTTTTTGTCCCGTTCTTTTCCGGCAAAGGCCATAAGAACCGGAGATTTTTTTATAAGCTCGAAATCCACCGAATCTAAGGGCGTTTGCTCACGGATAAGGGAGGTGTAAATTCCTCCTCGGCGCACGTCGCCGATGATTATATAGCCCTTCAGAAGCCCGTCCTTAACAATCAGCTTTTTATATCTCTCCTCACCGGCCTCCACATATTCCTCGCCGTCATAGCTTCCGGCGGAAATCATGTGCAGACCGAAGAAGCCTATGGCGTTCATCGGTATGCCCTTGTCGTAAAGTGCCGACGTATCCCCCGCCATATTCCGACCGGCTGTTTCTCCCTGCATATAAGCGTTGGGGAGAAGCGCCATTATTTTTTTCTGTCCGGTGGTAATATCCGTGCTTTCGGTGCAGTCACCGGCGGCATAGATATCCTTTTCGCTTGTCATGCACCTTTCGTCCGTGACAATGCCCCTGTTTACCTCAATACCGGCGTCCTTTGCCAAATCAACCGCCGGACGCACGCCCACGGCGATTACAAGAATATCGAACTCCAAAACCTTTCCGCTGTTAAGTCGGGCGCGGCCTACGTCAAATTCCTTTACGCTGTCGGAAAGAATGAACTCCACGCCGCTTTTTTCAATATGACGGCGCATAATTTCACTGCCCTTTTCGTCAAGTATGCTGGGAAGTATTCGATCCGCCAAATCCACCACGGTAATTTTCTTAACCTTGCCGCAGATGCCCTCCGCGCATTTAAGGCCTATAAGACCGGCGCCCACAATTAGCGCCTTCTTTTCCGGGGAAAGAGCCTCGCTTAACGCCTTTGCGCTGTCCAAAGTCATAAAAGTGAACTTGTCTTTCACCTTTTCTAACCCTTCCATAGGCGGAATAAAAGGGTTTGAACCCGTGGCGATAAGAAGTTTGCCGTAGGGGATGGTTTCCCCCGTATCCGTCTCCACGATTTTTTTATCCTTATCAATTTTTGTTACGGTAACGCCCAGCTTAGCCTCCACGGCGTTATCCTCATAGAACGAATCGCTTCTGTACTTCATGCGTTCTTCGTCGGTTTTACCGTATATGAGATACGATATAAGGGGGCGGGAGTATGTGTGGTAAGGCTCCGAGGAAATAAGGGTTATTTTTCCCTCTATGTCAAGCTTGCGTATTCCCTCTACGCAGCCTATCGCTCCGGCGGAGTTGCCTATAATTACGTAATCCATTATCAGCCCTCCCTTTCTTCATAAACTATGGCGTTATTGGGGCAATGAGCCACGCAGCTTGGGGAATCGCAGCTGTTCTTTGTACACAGCTCGCACTTTTGCACGGCAAGACCGTCGTCGCCGGGCATGATTGCCCCGTAGGGACATACCATCACGCACGTAAAGCAGCCTACGCACTTATCCCTGTTGATTTCAATAAGGCCGTCTTTGACGCTGAGCGCACCGGTTATGCAGCTTTTGACGCATAAAGGCTCAGTGCAGTGGCGGCAGTTTACCGCGAAGCAGACGCCGTCCCCCTCCTCAACCTTAATGCGGGGATTTATTTCTCTGTCCTTCAAAGCCGAGGCCATATCCTCCTTGCCGCTGTTGGCAAAGGCGCAGTAATATTCGCACAGATGACAGCCCAGACACCATTCCTCGTTGACATATATTCTTTTCAAGATAAATCAGTCCTTTCCGAAGATATTACTCGCCCGCGTGCTTTATGCCCAGTATTTCCAGTTCCTTTTCGTTGAGTCCGACGCCTCTGAGCATAAGACGGTTGCCCCGAAGGGCTTCAATGGAGTTAATACCCATGCCGCCCATCATTTCCTTGATTTCACGCTGCCATGCGGTAACAAGATTCACCAGCCGCTTAGAGCCGATGTCGGGATTGAGCCGCTTAACAAGCTCCGGACGCTGAGTGGCTATGCCCCAGTTGCACTTGCCGGTGTTGCAGGTTCGGCAAAGGTGGCAGCCCAGAGCCAAAAGCGCGGAAGTGGCTATATAACAGGCGTCCGCCCCGAGAGCTATCGCCTTTATCACATCCGCGCTGCTGCGTATGCTTCCGCCAACAACAAGACTTACGTTTTCCCGAATACCTTCGTCTCGGAGCCTTGTGTCAACCGCCGCAAGAGCCAGCTCAATGGGAATACCCACATTGTCCCTTATCCTTGTGGGAGCCGCGCCGGTGCCGCCGCGGAAGCCGTCAATGGCGATTATATCCGCTCCGCTTCTCGCAATGCCGCTGGCAATGGCCGCGACGTTATGTACGGCGGCGATTTTTACTATTACAGGCTTTTTATACTCCGTGGCCTCCTTCAATGAGTCCACAAGCTGACGGAGATCCTCGATGGAGTAAATATCGTGGTGAGGCGCGGGAGAAATGGCGTCGGTACCTTCGGGTATCATTCTTGTGCGGCTTATATCCCCCACAATTTTCGTCCCGGGAAGATGGCCGCCTATGCCGGGCTTTGCGCCCTGACCCATTTTTATTTCCACCGCCGCGCCGGCTTCAAGATAATCCTTGAACACGCCGAAGCGTCCGCTGGCAACCTGAACTATGGTGTTTGCTCCGTACTTATAAAAATCCTTGTGAAGGCCGCCCTCGCCGGTATTGTACAAAATTCCCAGCTCCGTTGCCGCCCTTGCAAGGCTGGCGTGGGCGTTGTAGCTGATGGAGCCGTAGCTCATTGCGCTGAACATGATAGGCACTTCCAGCTCAAGCTGAGGCTTAAGGTTGTTCACCAGATTACCCTTTTCGTCACGCTTTATCTCTCCGGATTTGCTGCCTAAGAACACCTTTGTTTCCATAGGCTCCCGAAGGGGATCGATGGAAGGATTTGTTACCTGAGAAGCGTTGATGAGAATTTTATCCCAGTATACGGGCAAAGGCTTGGGATTTCCCATTGCGCTGAGAAGCACTCCGCCCGTGTCCGCCTGACGGTAGATTTCGTATATGGCTTCATTGCTCCAGTTGGCGTTTTCCTTGAAGGTGTTATCCGTCTTTACAATTTTAAGAGCCTTTGTGGGGCATAGCGTTACGCAGCGTTGGCAGTTTACACACTTTGAAGAATCCGCAAGCATGAGGCCGCGGTCTTCGTTGTAGGAATGTACCTCGTTTGCGCACTGGCGCTGACACACGCGGCATTTTATGCACTTATTTGTATCCCGAACTACCTCGTATTCCGGGTAAAAATAATTTATTGCCATTTAAGCTTCATCCTTTCCATTAATTAATGGCGCTGTCGTTAAGAGTGAAAATGACCGGCTCGCCGCCTCTGGGAGCCCAAACCTTATCCAAATCCGGCTCGATAATGCGTATGGCGCTTTCCTCGCTGGCGACATATGCCATGTCGCCCTTTTCGCCGATAACCATGCTTCTGAGCTTAAGCCTGTCGTTAAGAGCCATAAGGCCGCCCTCAAAGCCAAGCAGTATGGAAAACGGTCCGGTTATAAGACAGCCGCTGTACTTATTTCGGAGGAATGTGAGCTTTGCTTTTTTTTCGGGGGGCATTTTATTTATTGTGGACCAGAAGGGCGCCGCAATTGTTTGAGCCGCTTCGGTAAGGGTAAGCCCCTGCTTGCGCACAAGATAATCCAGTATATATGTTATGACCTCCGTATCCGTAAGGAGGGTGCAGTTATAGCCGTACATTTCCACCGTGCGGCGGTTTGCGTCGTAGGAGGAAATCTCCCCGTTGTGGACAATGGAATAGTCTAACATTGCGAAGGGATGGGCGCCGCCCCACCACCCGGGAGTGTTGGTGGGATAGCGGCCATGGCAGGTCCAGCAATACGCCTCGTACTCCTCCAGACGGTAAAAGTCACCTACATCCTCGGGGAAGCCCACCGCCTTGAACACGCCCATATCCTTTCCGGAGGAGAAAACATAGGCTCCGTCAATGTGGGTGTTTATTTTGACCACGCACCTTACAACGAATTCCTTTTCGTCGAGCTGGCTGGCGGCAAGCTTTGTAGGCCGGGGCATTACAAAATACCGCCATATAAGAGGAACGTCTGTTATATTTTTATTCGGACGGATCGGAATTTTGCTGAGATTCACTATATCAAAGTGCTTGTCGAGAAAGTCCTCGCAGTCTTCCTTTGCCGTTTCGTTGTCGTAAAAAACGTGAAAAGCGTAGTAATCCTTATACTGGGGATATATGCCGTAGGCGGCATATCCGCCTCCAAGTCCGTTGCTTCTGTCGTGCATAATGGAAATGGATTTAATAATATTCTCGCCGTTTATCTTTTTCCCGCTTTTGGAAAATATGCCTGATATGGCACATCCGGCCGGAATCCTTACCTTTCCTTCCTTTTCAAGCATTTAAACCATCCTCTCCGTATTTGTGCTGCATATTAATTTATGTTATTGAATATGAACAAATAAAAAAACGCCCCGATTTTTACCGCATAAGACAATCTTTGCGCAATAAAAAATCGAAACGCCGTTGTTTCGCCTTTCATTTTAACAGAAGCGGAGGCGTTTGTCAAGAGTTTTTGGGAATAAAGCAAGTTTCAATTAATGGTAAAACCGAATTCGTGAAAAGACTTTGTAAATAATAACAAAATAAAAGATGAACAATTTATGAATTATATCACTTTTTACCAAAGTTTGTTTTTTGTCGAAAAAAGGCTTGACTTTTGGAATTTACAGGAGTATCATATAGTCATAGCAAAGGTGCTGTGGAGTTGTTTCAATTTCTGCCGCACCTTATTTTTTTATTTATTTCCGAATAAAAAAATAAGGCGGAGCGGTAATTTGAAACGGCGCCGCGGCATAATCTGCTAAAGGGCGGTTCTGTTTCGGGCCGCCAAAGTACAATGGCGTACTGACCGGCGAGAAGGCTTTCCCTCTCGCGGTAAGTGCGCTCTTTTCATTTTATTCGGCTAAATGTCGAGAGGAGGAAATTTTTATGAGTCAAGAGGTTATTCAGTTCATCAGCGACAACGTGTTCGGCGTATGGTTCCTGATCGGCGCGGCCTTGGTTTTCTGGATGCAGGCGGGCTTCGCCATGGTGGAGGCCGGCTTCACCAGAGCAAAAAACACCGGTAACATCCTGATGAAAAACCTGATGGACTTCTGTATAGGTACGGTAATGTTCATCCTTATCGGTTTTTCACTGCTTTTGGGCGAAGATATGATAGGTCTTATCGGAAAGCCCGGCTTTGACATCTTCACAGCCTATGAAAGCTTCGATTTCTCTAATTTCGTATTTAACCTTGTTTTCTGCGCAACAACGGCGACGATAGTTTCCGGCGCGATGGCGGAAAGAACAAAGTTCCTTTCCTACTGTGTATATTCAGCGGTTATTTCCGCCCTTATCTACCCCATCGAAGCTCACTGGATCTGGGGCGGCGGCTGGCTCAGTCAGCTTGGCTTCCACGATTTCGCCGGTTCCTGCGCGATTCACATGGTGGGCGGCACCTGCGCATTCGTCGGCGCGGCGATTCTCGGTCCCCGTATCG
This sequence comes from uncultured Oscillospiraceae bacterium, assembly GCA_964551215.1. Taxonomy (GTDB): domain Bacteria; phylum Bacillota; class Clostridia; order UMGS1883; family UMGS1883; genus JAFLUQ01. The sequence continues at coordinate 57,966 of CAZKBV010000001.1, forward strand.
GCAAATTCAACAAGGATAAGGCGGGAAAGGTAACTAAAGTAAACGCCATTCCCGGCCACAATATAGCCTTGGGGTGCCTCGGCTGCTTCATACTATGGTTAGGCTGGTACGGCTTCAACGGCGCCGCCGCAACAAGCATTGAACAGCTCGGCTCCATATTCCTGACGACAACCGTGGCGCCTTCCGTAGCCACTGTGGTATGTATGATATTCACATGGATAAAATACGGAAAGCCCGACGTTTCAATGTGTCTTAACGCTTCTCTTGCCGGACTTGTCGCGATTACGGCTCCCTGTGACGTTACGGACTGCTTCGGTGCTATTGTAATCGGCGCGGTTGCCGGACTTCTGGTTGTATTCGGAGTATGGCTTCTTGACCACAAGCTCCACATTGATGACCCTGTCGGCGCGGTTGCGGTTCACTTTGTGAACGGTATCTGGGGTACAATCGCCGTAGGTCTTTTCGCTACAAACACGGCTCCCGGCTACAGCATCGCCAACTCTGCCGGCAAGGAACTGGTAGGTCTGTTCTACGGCGGCGGCTTTGAGCTTCTGGGGCTTCAGCTTCTGGGCGTAATTTCCGTTCTCGCTTGGGCGGCTGTTACAATTACGATTACCTTCCTTCTCATCAAGGCAATTTTTGGCCTGAGAGTAAGCGAGGAAGAAGAAATTTCGGGTCTGGATTACACGGAGCACGGCCTTGAAAGCGCGTATCCCGACTTCGCTCCCGCCATCGTTTCCGAGGAATATCCTTCCCTCCCCGGCGCGGCTCCCGCCGTTACCGTGAAGAAGGATACCGTTCCCGTAAAGGTTGTAAAAACAAAGGAAAAAATTGTGGACGAAAACGGGCATACCATCAGCAAGGTGGTTATTGTCACGAAGCAGTCTAAGTTCGAGGTTCTTAAGGACGCCATGTCCGACATAGGCGTAACAGGCATGACCGTTACGCAGGTCGTAGGCTGCGGAATCCAGAAGGGCAAGACCACCTATTACAGAGGCGTGGCCCGGGAGATGAATATGCTGCCTAAGATAAAGGTTGAAATCGTCGTAAGCGCCGTTCCCGTAGAGGCAGTTGTTGACGCGGCCAAGAAAGCTCTTTACACAGGCAACATCGGCGACGGAAAGATATTCGTGTACGACGTTGAAAACGTAATCAAGGTACGTACCGGCGAGGAAGGCTATGACGCTCTTCAGGGCGAGGATCAGTGGTAAAATTTTTTAAATAAGACATTTTTAAATAAGACATAAGAAAAAAGCTCTTGAATCAGTCCGAAAGGGTCTGATATCAAGAGCTTTTTTCGCCGCTCTGTTGACATAAAATCGGAAACGGCCGAAAAAAGCGGCGCGAACCTTTGTCCCGCGCTGTTTTTTCGGCCCGTTTTGTCTTTCGCTTCTTTATTTATCGGAATTAAGCTCCCGTATAAGGATTTCCTCGCCGCCAACGGCGCAGAACGCGTCGTAGCCCTGTTCCTCCAGACGGTTTAAAAGCTTGTTCAGCTTTTTTGGCCTCTCAAACAGCGCCGCGTCATATTCTTCGCGCACCCTTTCGGCATAGGTATACGCAAGGGTAAAATCCTCCTTATTGTAAACAACAGCCAGCCGCTTTTTGCCTATGGCGGCGTTTACGCCCTTTTCCTCAAGAATACCGGCAATACGCTCGAAGCCTATGGAAAAGCCCACGGCGGGAACGTCCTCGCCGATAAACTTGCCTATAAGATTATCGTATCTTCCGCCTCCGGCGATTGCTCCCCTGAATTCGCCGCTGACAACCTCAAACACGGTTCCCGTATAATAGCCCTGACCGCGCACAAGACTCATCTCGTACTCTATCGGCAGGGACGGGTCGGCCTTTTTCAGCTCATCCATTATAAATTTAATGTCCTCCGCCGCTTCGCAGGGGGCTATTTCCTTTATTTTGTCCAAGTCCGTCCCTTCATCTACGGCGGAGCAAAGCCGCTTTACCGCCTCACGGGGGAAGCCCTTTTCAAGCATTTCGGCGGATATTCCCTCAACGCCTATCTTGTCCAGCTTATCGAAAACAATGCAGACGCTGTCGAGAGTGTCTTCGGCAAAGCCCATATTTGTGAGAAGCCGGTGAAGGAGCCGGCGGTCGTTTATTTTTACGGTGAAATTATCTAAGCCCACAGCCCTTAAAGCCTTGGCCGTAGTGAGAATAAGCTCCAGCTCGGCGGTTCGGCTTTCGGTTCCGATAATATCAATGTCGCACTGGACAAATTCTCTCAGGCGTCCCTTCTGGGGACGTTCGGCACGGTAAACCCTGTCTGTCTGAATGACCTTAAAGGGAGTCATGAGCTTTGCCCGATTGTTGGCATAATAGCGGGAAAGGGGAAGCGTCAGGTCGTATCTGAGCCCCATGTCGCAGAGACTGCCTCCCTCCGCCATAGCCTTATCCAGCTTTTCGCCCCGCTTCATAATTTTGAATATCAGAGCCAGATTTTCTCCGCCGTCGCTTTTATCCAGATTTTCAATATCCTCGATAATAGGCGTGGTTATACGCTCAAAGCCGGCGGCGCGGTAAACCTCCAGTATTTTATTTTGCAGGTAATCCCTTATTCTGACCCGGGAAGGGAGATAGTCGTTAGTACCCTTTACCGGCGTAGTTTTCATTTTTTTCTTCCTTTCCTAAGTATTGAGCCAGCCTTTCACCGCTTTCCTCCGCCGCAGCGTAGCCCTTTTCGTAAAGAGCTTCAAGCTTGGCTCTGTCCCGCTCAAGGCGGCCTATATTTATAGAGCCCTTCGGGGGACGTATTACAAAAACATTTCCCTTGGACTCCTGCTCCTCGGTAAACCTTACGGCGTCGTTATACATAATATGGCGTGTTTTGATTGCTTCGCTCAGCTTTTTATGCCTCGGATGAAACGCTCTCGTAAAATAATACGCCTTTGACGGAGCCTTTACATAACCCTCATCTCTTGTGAGAACGGCTACGATTTTTTTATTGCCGTCGGCAAGAGCCTTTTTCACGGGGATGGAATCCGCCATTCCGCCGTCCAGATATTCCCTGCCGTCTATTTCCACCATACGGCTGAAAACGGGAAGGGACGCCGAAGCCCTAACCGTATCCACCTGAGTCCTTAAATCCTTCACCTGAATATACTCCGCCTTTCCCGTGCGGCAGTCGGTCAGCACGGCGAAAAACCTGCCCTTGTAATTTTCGAATGTCTCATAGTCAAAGGGGTAAAGCTCGTCGGGGATTTTATGATACACAAATTCCGCCGGAAAAAGGTCGCCGGTAAGTATGAGGTGCTTCACGCCCATATATCTGGGGTCGTTTATGTAATCCGCCACAACGCTGAACGCCCGTCCCCGCTGGCAGGATATGTAGCTGCACGCGTGACACGCCCCAATGGACACGCCGTATATATTGTCGAACATTATTCCCTTGTCCAGGAACCAATCTAAAACTCCGGCGGTAAAGGCTCCTCTCATTCCTCCGCCCTCCAGGACAAGGGCTCCTTTTGTCAGTTCCATAGTATGTTTCCCTTTCGCTATATTTCCCTTCTGCCCTCCATTGCGCGGGCCAATGTCATTTCATCGGCAAACTCAATATCTCCGCCCACGGGTATCCCATGAGCTATACGTGTTATTTTAATACCCATAGGCTTTACAAGCCTCGCGATATACATAGCCGTGGCCTCCCCCTCAACGGTGGGATTTGTCGCCATGATTACCTCCTGTATATCCGGCGTAAGCCTTTTAATAAGCTCTTTTATTTTTATATCCTCAACGCCCACGCCGTCCATAGGGGAAAGCGCCCCGTGCAGCACGTGGTAAAGTCCGTTGTATTCCCTTGTTTTTTCCATTGCCACAAGGTCTTTTGGGCTTTCCACCACGCATATGACGGTATTATCCCTTTTCGGGTCGGAGCATATGGCGCAGGGAGAGCTGTCGGTAAGATTCTGGCATTTTTCGCACAGCTTTACCGTAGCCTTGGCCGTAAGCACCGCCTGAGCCAGACGGGAGGCCTTTTCCTCGGAAATTCCCATAACGTAAAAGGCCAGCCGCACGGCGCTTTTATGGCCTATTCCGGGCATTTTTTCAAATTCGTCAATTAACGCCGCCAGCGACGGCGGATACATGGAAGACATATACAGCAGTTCTCCTTTTACTTAAAACAATCCGGGAATATTCATTCCGCCGGTGATGCTGCTCATGGATTTTGCCGCCGCTTCGTCGGCCTTGCGGAGAGCCTCGTTCATTGCGGTGACTATAAGATCCTGAAGCATTTCAACGTCCTCCGGATCAACCGCCGCCGGGTCGAGAGTTACGGATATGACCTCTTTCTTTCCGTTGACCTTTACGCTTACGGCTCCGCCGCCGACGCTTGCTTCAAGCTCGTTTTCTTCAAGAGCCGCCTGAGCCTTTTCCATTTCCTCCTGCATTTTCTTTGCCTGGCGGAGCATATTGTTCATGTTTCCTCCACCCATATTCATTCCTCTGGGGAATCCGCCTTTTGCCATATTTATCAATCCTTTCGTAATACTATTCTATTTCCGTAATGGGAAGGTTAAGCAATTCTTCCATCGGGTCTTGGGGAGCTTGCGTCGGCAGAGCCGAAAAATCGGAATCCGCCTTAACAACCACCGAACAGTCTACGCCCGTAACCCGCTTTATAAGCCGCTTCAGATAATCCGTCTCTCCGGAAAGCATATCCCTGTACTCCCTGAAGCCCTCGTCCGGAAAGCATATCGCCAGCTTCCCCCTGTAATCCCTCACGGAAGCGTTCTGCAAGGTGGTGAACAGAACTATTTTCGTGTCCGCCATAAGGGCTTCCATGATTTCCGGCCACTTGGCCTTTATTTTTTCAACAAACTCCGGCTGGGGAGTGAAAATTTCCTTTTCCGGCTCCGGCAAAGGCTCTTCCTCCCGCGTCGGCTTTTTTAAGGGAGACGCCGAAAAGGCCGACTTCCCCGTACCCGCAGAGACAAATTCGCCGCCTTCAAGCCTTCTTTCAAGCTCCCCCACCCGCGCCAAAAGTGAATCGTAGGTTCCGTCGTTTCCTTTTATGCAGAGCTTTATTACCGACGTTTCAAAAATTACGGAAGGGAAGGTGCTTTGCTTCGCGGAAAACACCGCTTCGGACAAAAGCTTTACCGCGTAAAGAAGCTTTTCCGCGCTTATTTCGGAGGAAATCTCCTTAAGTTGGAGAAGCTCCGCCGGAGAAAAGTCGCTTTTGCACGTGCCTACGGACTTTATTATAAGCATATCCCGAAGCGCCTTTATGACCATTCCCATAAACGGCGCAAGAGCCCGTCCTCTGGAGACAACGGCGTCTATACAGCCTAATGCCGACTTAACATCCTCGCGGGCTATGCTCCGCACCAGAGCAACCGCGCTGCTTCCCTCGGCCTGCCCCAAAAATTCCCGCACAAATTCCGTGCTGATTTCCTTTCCGGCGGCGACGCAGGGGTCAAGGCAGGAAAGCGCGTCCCTGAGAGAGCCGTCGGCGCTGCGGGCGATGAGCCTCAAGGCTTCCTCCTGAGCTTCTATGCCCTCGGCTGTGCAGATGTAATCCAAACGGTTATATATATCCTCATCGGTTATGCGCTTGAAGTCAAACCTCTGACACCTTGAGCTTATGGTATCCATGACCTTGTGGGCCTCGGTAGTGGCAAGGACGAATTTTACGTGCTTGGGAGGCTCCTCCAAAAGCTTAAGCAAAGCGTTGAAGGCTCCCGGCGAAAGGGCGTGTACCTCGTCTATAATGTAAACCTTGTATTTGGTAATTGCCGCGGTATAGCCGGCTTCCTCCCTGAGGGAACGGATATTGTCCACACCGCTGTTGCTGGCGGCGTCTATTTCCGTTATGTCCATAATGCTGCCGTCCAAGATTCCCCGACAGGTAGGGCATTTGTTGCACGGATTGCCGTTTTGGGGATTTTCGCAGTTTATGGCGCGGCTGAAAATTCTTGCGGTGGATGTTTTACCCGTCCCGCGGGAGCCGCAAAAAAGAAAGGCATGACCCACGGAATTGTTTTTAACCTCGTTTTTAATTGTATCCGTCACGTGCTTCTGCCCCACAACATCGTCAAAGACGAGTGGCCTCCACTTGCGGTAAAGAGCCTGATATTCCGCCAAAACATTCACCCCCGAAACGCTGCCCGGCGATTTTTCCGCCAAGGTTAATATATAAAAAAAATTTTATTAAAATGTCATACTGTAAACAATCCCCAAGAACAAGGGAAACCGTTCGGGTTGCCCCATTGAGCTGTTTTTATTAATATAAAATGTCGTACACCCCAAAATCGACAACATTCCATGCACGGTTTGACAGCAGTTAGCTCGAACCAGGCTTCCCCGCGGCACATGAGAGTTACCGCTTATTGCTGCTCGGTTCCCCGCCTGACAAGGTTCACGGGTTCCCATTGCGCGGGACCCAATCGTCAACACCACTTACCGCCGCCTGCCACACAGAAATATTGCCTCAATTGGGGAGTTAGCCTCCGCTGTAGCGGATTGCGGATACAGGGCACCGCTGCCTCCCCGGTTAGTACGACATAGTTATTATACTATAAAATCCTCTCTCTTGCAAGTATTTTTTTAAAAAATTTTTGATAAATTTTGTTGAAAGAGCGGCTGAAAAATGATATAATTAAAGATATATTAAAATCTTAGACTGCTGACAAGACCCAAACAAGGGGAAAGCTCGAAAGGGAACTTCCTTTCGAAAAGGAGGCCGCAAATGATGGAGTTAGACATAATCTCCTGTCCGGACAGACGGGCGTTGGAAAATGAATTTACCGATTTAATGAAGGGGGCGGCGGCTTCCTCTCGGGGAGTTATTTCCATCGTACCCGACCAAAGCTCTTTTTCCGAAGAAGAAAAGCTGATTTCCATATTCAAGGTTACGGGGCTGGGCAATCCGGAAGTGCTCAGCTTTAAAAGGCTGTTTTTCCGTCTGAGGGAAAAATTTCCCGACCGCCGCCGCCGTCTCACCGCCGCCGCTCGGGAAATGGCGGTTATGTACGCCTTGGAAAGCATCAAGGAGGAGGACTTTCGGCTGTTCAGGGGAGTAATCAAAAAAAGCCGTCTTTCCTCCACGGTAAGCGGCATTATAACCGGCTTCAAGCGCTACGGCGTGGACGAAGCCGCGTTGAAAAATGCCGAGGAGGCTTTGCCGGCCTCCCCTCTGAAAAATAAAATACACGATTGCCGTCTGGCCTTGGAAAGCTACAACTCCCTTATGAAAAGCAGCGGTCTTTCCGACGCGGACGACGATATGACGGAGCTTTTGTATATGCTGAATCTAAAGGAATGTGACTATTTCGACGGCAAAACCGTATTTATCCGCCACTTTTCCGACTTGAACAAGCTCCAGCGGCAATGCGTAGGGCAGATATGCGTCCGCGCCAAAAGGGTTTATGTGGGAGTTGTGTGGGAGGACAAGGCGGAATTTGCCACAACCGGCGCTCTTATTTCGGGGCTTCGGCGCACTGCCGAGGAAATGGGGATACCCTTCAGCCATCGGGCAATACAGGGCTTCACGGATTCCCGTCCCAAGCCTTTGGCTTATGCCGTACGTAATTTTTACGATTCCTCGGCTCTCCCCTTTAAGGAATCCCCGAGGAACAGTCTGTACCTTCATATTTCCGCGTCGCCTTACACCGAAATACAGCACATTGCCGCCACAATCGCCCGCCTTGTCAGTCGCGGCGAACGCTACCGCAACATCACCGTAGCCGCGAGAAACGCCCAAGACTACGCCGGATATGTAAAACGCATTTTTCCCATATACGGAATCCCTGTTTTCTTTGACGGGAAGCGTCCCCTTTCGCTGCACAGCGCGTCAAGACTGCTGATATCCGCAATGGAGCTGGCCGTATACGGCTTCAGCCACGAAAATGTTTTCAGCTTTGCGAAAAATCCCTTCGCCCCTCACGGAGGAAACTGCGGAGCGCTGGAGGATTACTGCCTTGAAGCCGGAGTGCGTTCATGGAACTGGAGCGAGGACTTCACCTTTATTCGGGGAGCTTACAGCCCAAAGGAATACGGCCACGAAAAGGGCGCGGAGGAGCTTGAGGAAATAAACTCCCGCCGCAGGGAGCTTTACGAGCTTATCGCCCCATTGGCCGAAGGTTTAAAAAAGCCCCGCACCGGAGCGGAATATGCCCGTATGCTGTACGATTTCATATCTTCGGCGCAGCTTCCCGAAAAAATCGAAGCCGCCGCCCGCCGTCAGGAGGAAAACGGCGACGACAGAGGTGCCGGAGAAACCCGTCAGGTATACAATCTGCTGATGGATATACTTGAGGATATATACACTGACTTCGGAGAATCCGCCCTCAGCGGGGAGGAATTTCTGGAAGCCTTTAAAACGGCCTGCTCCGCTGTGCAGATAGGAGTCGTGCCTGCCGCCGCCGACAGCGTTATATTCGGCGACATCGAAAGAATGAAGGGCAGCGAGGACAAGATAGTGTTTCTGCCCGGCCTGAACGAGGATATTTTTCCCCGCGCCTTCCAAAACGACTCGGTGTTCACCGAATACGAAGCGGAAATACTTGCGGAGAAATACGCCATAGAGCTGCCTCCAATGGGGGGAGAAAAAGCCGAAAACGAAAGGCTGCTTGTCTACGAAGCCCTTTCCTCGCCGAAGGAAGCCCTTTACATGAGCTGCCCCATAGGGAAGGCCGACGGCTCGAATCTGCGCCCAAGCTCAATAGTCCGCCGAATGAGGGAGCTTTTCCCGCTTATGCGCGAGACCGAGGATGTAAATTCCCGGGGCGGGGAGTATCTCTGCGCCTCCATGCCGGCGGCATATCTGGAGCTGGGAACGGCGGTCAGCCGAGGCGAAGGGGGCAAATTCTGGAGCATGATAAAATCCCTGCTTAACAGCAACGAAGAATATGCCCGTAAGCTGGAGCTTCTGGACAACAGTCGGGGCTACAGGGCTGAAAAAACCGAAAAGCTGGACGAGGAGCTTTTAAGAAAGGCTCTGGGGGACGAGCTGGCGCTCAGTCCTTCCAAGCTGGAAAGCTTCGCCTCCTGCCCGTTTTCATTCTTCCTTCAAAACGTGCTTAAGCTCCGTGACACGGAGGCCATGAGCATAAACCCCGCCGACAGCGGCAGTCTTATGCACAATATCATTGACGGCTTCTGCGCTTTGGCGTCGGCGGAGCCGGAAGGAATGAAGGGTATTTCCCAAGCGCGCAAAAACGAGCTGTTCAAAAGAGTGTGCGCCGAGGTGCGGGGCGGAATAAATCTTCAGGTAATGAACAATCCGAGGTTTTCCTCCGCTGTGGAAAGAATAGAGCGCATGGCGGAAAAGTGCGTTGACGAAATCCTTACCCAGCTTCAGGACGAGCTGTTTGTCCCCACGGGAAGCGAGGTCATAATAGGCGAAGGGGGGCGGCTTCCGGCGTCGGAAATAGTTCTCCCTGACGGGAAAAAAGCCCGTTTCAGCGGCCGCATCGACAGAGCCGACGTAAGAACGGGAGTAAAAATAACCGAGAACGGTCAGGAAAAACTTGTTGACCTTGTGCGCATAACTGACTACAAAAGTAGCGGCAAAAAAATCGACTTCAACAAGGTTCTGCACGGGCTTCAGCTTCAGCTTTTCGCTTATATGGACAGCTACGTTAAAGCCGAAAAGGACGCCCGTCCGGCGGCGGTTTTGTATTTTAACCTCACCGAAACGCCCACGCCTGCGGAAATCGGAAGCGACGAGTCCGAAAAAAAGGACAGGCTCAGCGGCGTTATGGTAAGCGGCAGAATGGCGGAGAAAAAAGGCGTGGCGGAAATCCAAGCCGACGAAATGGACGCCGTATTGAAATATGTCCGCCGCTATGTGGCAAAGACCGCCGAAAAAATATACTCCGGTGAAATGCCGGTGTCTCCGGCTGAAACCGACTCCGTGCTTCAATGCGGCTACTGCCCGTACGCAAGGGTGTGCAAGGCCGGAGAAATATCGCCGGATTGCGTAAGATATATTGCGGCGGACAAGGATAACGCCGCTTTGGAAGAAATAAAAAAGGAGGCGGCAAAGGATGAAGCTTAACGAATTTCAGCAGGCGGCGGTGTCCGAGCCGCCCAAGAACATAACCGTCAGCGCGGCGGCCGGAAGCGGTAAGACCCAAGTTCTGGGGGCAAGGGTCCTGGAAAGAATATCCGGCCCGAATCCCGTCCCCGTAAACCGTCTGCTTATTGTCACCTTCACCCGTGCCGCCGCGGCGGAAATGCGGGAAAGAATAAGCCGCTCCGTAACGGAGGCTCTTAAAAACGAAACCTCCCCTCAAAAGAAAAGCAATCTGAGAAAGCAGCTTTCCCTTCTGGGAGGCGCCGACATATGCACTATAGATTCCTTTTGCAGTCGGGTGCTGCGCCAGTATTTTTACCGTATTCCCGGCCTCAGCGGAGATTTTTCCTTAGGGGATGAAGGGGCGGTAAAGCTCATCACCGCCCAATGCTTTAACGACATAACCGAAATGTTCTCCGCCGCGGCCGACAAGCTCAAAGGCAAAGCCCTTATCCCCCATTACGAAAAGGAAGCCGAGCGTTTCCTTGAGCTTTATCCCGAAAAGGAAACCGCCGAAAAAATCGCCGAAGGCTTCCGGCTTCTCGCCATGAACTACGGCTCGCCGAAAAAAGTCGGGGATTTTTCCGACGACAGCGGCAAAGGCTCCGACTACGGAAGCTTTGTTTTCAAGCTGAAGGACATGGCTCTCTCCATGCCGGATCCGAATAAATGGCTGGATATGTGCATAGAGGATTACGACCCGAATGTTCCCTCGGAAAAAAGCAGAGTAAACGCCTACTCCGGCTTGGCGGCGGCAAAAATTATGGACGACGTTAGCTATATGCTGGAGGAGGAGCTTCGAACCGGCGGACTCAACGAAAAAAATTCCGCCGTATTCACCCTTGGCGTTGAAAGCGTGCGAAGCTTGAAAAAACCCGAAAGCTACGGGGAAGCCGCCGAGGTCTTTGCCCTCAGGCCCCTTGCCGGACTGAGAATACAATCCAAGGACACCTCCAAGGCAAAGGGTAACCCCCACGGAGCAGAGGTCATGAAAAACGCCCGTAAGCTCTGGAGCGAAGCCGAAAAAATATTCTGCGGCAAAAAAGAGGATTTCGACCTTTTCCGACGGGAGATATATCCGGCGGTGCTGGCTCTGTGCGAGCTTGCGCGCTGTCTTATACGGGCGGAAAGAGAGGAATTTATACGGGCGAAGAAGCTCAGCTTTTCCGCCTGTGTCAGCTTGGCGCTTGAGCTGCTTGTAAACAAAGACGGCTCCCCTTCGGAAACCGCAATGGAACTGAGGGAGCTTTACGACGAAATTTACGTGGACGAAGCTCAGGACATCGACCCCCGCCAGCAAGCAATATTTGACGCCATATCCAAGGGGAACCTGTTTATGGTGGGAGACGTCAAGCAGAGCATATACGGCTTTCGCCACGCGGAGCCGGAAATTTTCAACAAAAGATGCTTCACCGGAGAAAACAGCCGCCTTATCACCATGAACATCAACTACCGTTCCGGCAAGGTTGTGACGGATGCGGTAAACGGGGTGTTTTCCAAGCTTATGAACGAACGCACTATGGGCGTGAGCTACGATAGTATGCACCGTATGATTCACGGGGAGAACCGGCTTCCGCCGGAAAGCTCAAAGGCGGAGTTTATTGCCGTAGTAGAGGAAGAAACGGGAGTGCTGGGATACGACTTCCAAACAGAGGCCCGCATGATAGCAAGCGAAATAAACCGCCTTTTAAGGGAAAAGCCTTTGATATGCGACAAAGCCTCGGGGGAGCTGAGGCCGATTATGAAAAAGGACATACTTGTGCTTATGCGCTCTGTCCGCCGGGACGGCCCCGCAATGGAAAAAATACTTGAAGAAAGCGGCATAGCCTGTTATTTTGACGGCGGCGAAAGTCTGTACCTGAAGGAGGAAACCTCCGCCGTAATAGATGTGCTTTCCATTATCGACAATCCCGAAAGGGACATTCCCCTTGCCGGAGTTCTTCGGGGGCTTATGTTCGGCTTTTCCGAAAACGATTTGCTTAAGCTGCGAACCGTAAGCAAAAGCCATAGCTTCAGCGGCATATTTGCCGCTTTAAGCCGGAAGGAGCATCCCCTCCACGAGGAATACGCAAAGCGTCTCAATGACGAAGCCCTTCTCGCCCGCTGCCTTTTTGTGGGAAAAAGTCTCGAAAAATGGCGTACAGCGGCGGCTTTCCGCCCTGTAAGCGAGGTAATAAGCATGATTCTGAACGATACGGAATATTATGCTTCGGTAGGAGCCATGCGCAACGGCGAAAAACGCCGGGCCAACCTGAATTTGCTCACCGACGAAGCCGAACGCTTTGAGGAAAGCGGCTCCAAGGGGCTTTACAGCTTTTTGAGCTATATTAAAAAGCAGCGTCCCTCCGGCGGAGGCTCACTGGAAGCAAAAACCCTTTCCGACTCTATGGACGTGGTGCGCATAATGTCAATACACAAATCCAAAGGGCTTGAAGCTCCCGTGGTCATACTGGCAAAATGCTCCGCCAAAATAAATTCCCCCCGCGAGGCCTGCCCCGTAAGCGCGGAGCTTGGCTTCAGCATAGATTTTATAAATGAGGACAAGGGCTTTATACACAAATCCCCAATGAGCCGTGTTATAGATTTTTACATTCGGGAAAAAGAACGAATGGAGGAAATGCGGCTTCTTTACGTTGCGATGACGCGGGCGAGGGAAAGACTTATCTGCACGGGATATTTCAAAAGCGAAAAGCAGCTCTCCGAAGCCCTCTCCTGCGAGGGAAGCATAAGCTCCGGCGAAGGGGTATTCCTTCGGGACAGCTACGCAAAAATGATAGGCAGTGAAATGGACGGCTCCGCAATGAGCCTGAGACGTATCTCCTCCGGACAGATTTCTCCTCCGGCTTTGGGGGATATGCTGATTGGCGCCGCCGCGCTTAACGAAAGCACGGTGGAAAATTTCACCGGCCTTCTGGGGTTCAGCTACGGCCACACGGAGGGCGCAAGGCTTCCGGCGAAGCTCAGCGTTTCAGCCATAAAGGAAGCCGACGCGGACGAAAACGCTCAGCAGGCCGTATACGGCGGAAAAACGAGGGAACGTCTGCGCACGCCATCCTTTATCTTGGGAAAAAAGGAGCTTGCCGGAGCGGAGCTGGGCAGCGTATACCATCTGGTTATGGAAAGGCTGGATTTCTCCCGTCCGGCGAAAGAGCAGATAGACGAAATGCTGAAAAGCGGTCTTATTCCCTCCGAAGCCGAAGGAAAGATAGACCCTTCAAAAATCGAGCGTCTTTCGGAAAGTCCTCTCGGCGTGCGGATGAGAAACGCCAAAGAGCTTTATCGGGAGGCTCCCTTTATGATAAAGCTGCCGGCCAAGGACATTCTGCCGCTGGTAGAGGCTTCCTCCGACGATGAAATTGCCGTTCAGGGCATAATAGACTGCTTTTTTGTCGAAAATGACAGCGTGGTGATTGTGGATTACAAGACCGACAGGTATACCTCCCCCCAAGAGATTGCCGAAAAGTACAAAAAACAGCTTCAGCTTTACTCCGAAGCCTTAAAAATAAAATTTTTCGACAAAAAAATTGAAAAATATCTTTACTTATTTTTTAAAGGTGATATAATAAGTATATAGTTTTCAAAAATACTTATAAATTGTCCGCCGGCTCGGCTATGCGGACGGAAAGGCAGATAATATGGCTAAGAAAAGAAAGAAAAAGAGAAAGAACAGGGGTCTTGTGTGCGTTATGGTGATACTGAGCGCATTGCTTGTGTTTGTCATTTCATTTATAATCGCGTACATGGTTTTCTCCAGCAGGGACACCCAAAAGGTGGATGTTCCCGATAACGGCGGCGCGGTTATAAACAACACCTCGGAGCTTGACGGCGATGGCAGCGGTGCCATTGCCGTTCTTGACGATGACGGCGAACTTTACTCCGGCGGCAAGGGCGAGGATGTTATAAAGCGCGTCGGTTCGGAATCCCTGGCGGCCTCCTCCGCTACGGAAACGCCCATTACCAAAGCCTCGTCTGCCTCCTCAAAGAGCAGCTCTTCCAAGAGTGACGATTCCGAGTCCTCGTCAAGCGCCTCAAAAAATTCTTCTTCAAGCAAGACCTCAACGGAAAAAGCCTCTTCTTCAAAGAGCGGCTCTTCCAAGGATGACGAAGACAGCGAAGCTTCCGCGTCCTCCTCCGGCAAAAGCAGCTCCTCCAAAACAGATACAACAAAAAGCGAAAGCGGCAAATCGTCCTCTTCCGAAAACAGCGAAGCCTCCGCGTCAAAGGCCTCGTCGTCAAGCAAAAATTCGGAGGGAAGCTCTTCGAAGTCTGAGACTAACTCGGAATCCGATTCCGAATCAAGGTCGGAAAGCTCTTCCAAGAGCGAAAGCTCGTCTTCTTCTTCCTCCGGCTCCTCCGACGACGATGACCGCCGGCCCGTGCAGGTCAGCGACGACGGAATTTAAAAGGGCGGCGCAAAGGAGCAGCCTTATCAAGGGTAAAACGAACAAGCCGGCGCTTGCCCTTGACAAGGCCGCTCCTTCGCTTTTCAAGGAAGTCAGGGAAGCGCATATTTTGCGGCGCGAACAACGAAAAAACTCTTGCAAAGCAGGCAAATCTATGTTATAATACATTTTCGGTAAACGCTTTACGGGAAGGGGATGGTTGCCATATTAAGCCGCATATTCGACATTTCGGGGGTTATGCTTACGCCCTTGACGGTTTTAGGCCTGATTATTATAGTCTTAGGCGGCCTCGTCTGCGTCTTTTCCCGACCTATAATGAACAAAATTACCGGACGGGAAAACAGTCCGGAGGATACTCTGCCTGTAAAATACACCGCTTTGGCATTGACAGCGGCAGGCTTTATCATATTAGTTATATGCGAAAGGATGAAATAAATGAAAAAGCTGGAAAAAACCTATAATCCCGGTGACATAGAGGACAGGCTTTATAAAAAATGGGTTGACAAAGGCTATTTTCACGCGGAGCCGGACTCAAAAAAGGAACCCTATACCATCGTTATCCCCCCGCCAAACGTTACGGGCCAGCTTCACATGGGTCACGCCCTCGACGAAACCCTTCAGGATATTCTTATCCGATACAAGCGTATGCAGGGCTTCAACGCGCTGTGGATTCCCGGCACAGATCACGCCGGTATAGCCACCCAGATAAAGGTTGAGGAGACTCTGCGCAAGGAGGAGGGCCTCACTCGCTACGATTTAGGGCGGGAAAAATTCCTCGAAAGAGTTTGGGACTGGAAAAACAAATACGGCAACAGAATTATAAATCAGCTTAAAAAGCTGGGCAGCTCCTGCGACTGGGACAGAGAGCGCTTCACCATGGACGAGGGCTGTTCCAAGGCGGTGAAGGAGGTTTTTGTAAACCTTTACAACAAGGGGCTTATTTATCAAGGCTCAAGGATAATCAACTGGTGTCCTCACTGCGTAACCGCGCTTTCCGACGCCGAGGTAGAGCATCAGGAGCAGGCCGGCCATTTCTGGCACATAAAATATCCCATAAAGGACAGCGATGATTTTGTCATAATCGCCACCACCCGTCCCGAAACGATGCTCGGCGATACCGCCGTCGCGGTAAATCCCGACGACGAAAGATACAAGGATCTTGTGGGCAAAATGCTCGTTTTGCCTCTCGTGGGCCGCGAAATTCCCGTAATCGCCGACGAATATGTGGATAAGGAGTTCGGTACGGGCTGTGTTAAAATTACTCCCGCTCACGACCCCAACGACTTTGAGGTGGGGCTTCGCCACAATCTTGAACAGATACGCGTTATGAACGACGACGCCACCATAAACGAGCTTGGAGGCAAATACGCCGGAATGGATCGCTACGAAGCCAGAGAAGCAATGGTTGCCGACCTAAAGGCGCAGGGGCTTCTCGTCAAGGTGGAGGATCACTCCCACAACGTAGGAACCTGCTACCGTTGCGGAACTACGGTAGAGCCTATTATTTCCAAGCAGTGGTTTGTTAAAATGAAGCCCCTCGCCGGGCCTGCCATCGAAGCCGTAAAGGACGGACGCACTCAGTTTATTCCCTCCCACTTTGAAAAGGTGTATTTCCACTGGCTGGAAAACATCCGCGACTGGTGCATATCCCGTCAGCTTTGGTGGGGGCATCGAATTCCCGCGTTTTACTGCGACGACTGCGGAGAAATTACCGTAACAAAGGAGGACAAGGCCTTCTGCCCCAAATGCGGAAAGGAAATGAGACAGGATCCCGACACTTTGGACACATGGTTCAGCTCGGCTCTTTGGCCCTTTTCCACCTTGGGATGGCCCGAAAAAACGAAGGATTTGGAATACTTCTACCCCACAAGCACCCTTGTTACGGGCTACGACATAATCCCCTTCTGGGTTATGCGCATGATGTTCTCCGGTCTGGAGCATACCGGTCAGGTTCCCTTTAAAAATGTATTTATTCACGGTCTTGTGCGCGACAGTCAGGGCAGAAAAATGAGCAAATCCCTCGGCAACGGCATTGATCCCCTTGAAATCATCGACAAATACGGCACCGACGCTCTGCGCTTCACTCTCGCCTCCGGCAACGCCCCGGGCAACGATATGCGTTTCTACATTGAAAGAGTCGAGGCCGGCCGCAACTTTGCCAACAAGATGTGGAACGCCGCCCGCTTTGTGCTGATGAATTTGGAAATAGAAAAGCGCGAGCTGCCGAAGGCTCCGAAAATTGAAGATAAATGGATACTTTCCCGGCTTAACAAAACGGTTAAAACCGTAACCGAAAACTTAGACCACTTTGAGCTGGGCGTAGCGCTGGGAAACCTTTATGACTTCATTTGGGACGAGCTTTGCGATTGGTATATTGAGCTTGTAAAGCCCCGCCTTTACAGCGCCGACCAAGGCAGCAAGCTTGACGCTCAGCGTACGCTTGTATACGTGCTTACCGACACAATGAAGCTTATGCACCCATTTATGCCCTTTATTACCGAAGAAATTTTCTGTTCTCTGCCGGTTGAGGAAGAAACCGTAGTTACCGCAAAATGGCCGGAATACGACGAAAGCCTCGACGACAGCGACGCCGAAAATACAATGGCGACAATTTGCGACGCGATAAAAAGCGTGCGCAATACCAGAACGGATATGAACGTTCCTCCTTCACGGAAGGCCGCTATGTTTATCGTTACCGACTCTCCCCTTGTTTACTCTCAGGGGACGGCTTTCTTTGAAAAGCTGGCCGGAGCAAAAGACGTAACCATAACCTCCGACGAGGCTTCAATCCCCAAGGGATCTGTAAGCGTTGTTGTCCACGGAGCGAAAATATTCATTCCCACAGAGGAGCTTATTGACGTCGAAAAGGAGAAGGAACGCCTTAAAAAGGAGAAGGAGCGCCTTGAAGGGGAAATTGCCAGAGTCGAAAAAATGCTCGGCAATCCCGGCTTCGTAAATAAGGCTCCTCAAAAGAAAATCGATGACGAAAAAGCCAAGGGCGAAAAGTACAGGGAGATGTATGCCGGCGTAATCGAAAGTCTCAATAAATTAAATTAAAAAAGCCAAATAAAATAAACGGAGCGCGTTCACATTAAACCAATCGGTTATGTAAACCGCGCTCCGTTTTTTATTTTGCCTTTAAATCATTGTCACCACAATCACCTTCACGGTGCCGCCTTTGCTTATTTGACGGTCCGAATAAAGAGTGACCTTTACAACGCCCTTAAGCTCGGTAAGCTTATCAAGGCTGATAGCTTGATAATTCTTTGGCAAATCCCCGCCGTAGGCAACCGCGCTGTCGCTTAGAGTATAAACCGTATCTCCCAGCTTTATCCTCGTTTCGGTCTTGGCTGTTATCTCGCTTCCGCTGCCCACCTCCGTAAGGCTTATAAAGGTGTCCTTGCCGTCGCTGCCAAGGCCGTAGCCGATTGCGTCGCCCGGGTTAAAGGTATAGTTGGTTGTAATTTCCCGTTCAGAAGAGCCTATAAGGAAGGTATAGGTCTTTCTGGCGGAGCTTGTTTGTGTTCCGTCAGGAGTGGATTTTTCCTTTACTACGCCGTAAGTATACTGCTCATTTGTCAGCTTCTGGACATATATAATGGATATATCCCCCATGGTGCCGGTCTGCTGAACATGGATAACCTCCGCGTCGGAGAGGGAATCGACGCCGATTTCGTTTATAGATACCTTTCTCAGGGTTGCGGCGCCCTCATCGGGAAGGCTTACAAGCTCAATTATGCCGTAGTCGTTGGCAAACCAATGACCGTTAAGGCTGGGCGTGGATTTGTCAAGAGTTCCCGTTATCTTTGTGTAGTTTACCTTTTCAAGGCTGAGGATTCCGTTTGAAAAGTTCAGCTTGCGGAACTCGCCTATATTATCGGTGTAATCCTTATCGCACTTATAGTCCGCCGTGCTGCCGTCGCCCATGAACATGGTGACGCGGTAGTTTCCGCTGCCCTTGTCGTCGTCATCCTCGGAAAGGGAAACATAGGCGTTTTGAATTACGCCATAGCTCTGAAGGTCCGCCCCTTCCGTGTCAACAGCGTCCACAATTTCGCCGTTTCTGCCCTTAAGAAGTGTGACGCGGTCGTTAATCGCAAAGGCGCCTTCGCTTTCGTTGAGCTTATTTATAGCCGTCTGAGTCGCAAGCTCGTATTGCGTGCCGCTGAGAACAATGCTTGTTACGTTGGCCTTAATGGGCAGAGCCTTTTCGTATATGCCCGTAACCTTGTCGGCATAAGCGTAAAGGGTATTGGTGTTTTCCGCATAATAAAGCACGTCAAACCGTTCTATATCGCTGAGCGCCGCGCTGAGTCCCTTGCGTATCACCTTAAGGTCGGAGGTGTTCTTTATGCCAAAGGCATCCACGGCGGAGAAGCTCTCGCTTGTTACCGTTACGGGGCCTATCATGGTCTTTGTGGAAAGCAGCGCCCTTTGGAAACTGCCGCGGCTGTCATAGAACAGCTTAAGCTCGCTGCCCTCTGTCATTAGCTGGTAGCCGGTTCCCATTGTAAGAGTGTCTCCCTCGTTGTAAAGAGGGTAATTGAGCGAGAAGCTTTCCTGTTCGGCTATACCGTTTTCGGTGTAATTTATTTCAATTTTGTTAGTCTCGCTGTTTTTAAGAGTGCTTACAACAATCACTGTGCGCACGGTTTCATTATCGGGAATATAAATTACGACTTCATTATCCTTGTTATAGTAAAGGTCGCCGCTTGTTCCCACCATTTCCTCGGGGACGTCGCTGTCAGCGGTGATTTTAAAGTTGCCCGCGCTGGTTTTGATTGTTTCGCTGCCAAGGGAAACATCCGACTTGTCGTCGGCAATAATCGTAATATCCTCGGCGCTGGTAACGCTACGCTTAGTAATAAGCTCCGCTCCCGACTTCATATCGGTAAAGAGAGCGTTGTAACACAGCTTCGCGGCTTCGCCGCGGGTTATGGGGCGGGAATAATCGTCAATGTAAAGTCCGTCCAGAAGGCCGATTGCCTGAGCCTTTTCGATATACCCGTCCGGCCAGCGGTAGCCGACATCATCGCCGCTATAGCCAAGGGTGCGGACAACGACGGTTATCGCCTGAGAATAGGTAATTTCTTCGTCCGCGCCGAAGGTGCCGTTGGGATAGCCCGCAATTACTCCCTCGCCGCTCACAAGACCTATATAGCCCGTGGCCCAATGACCGTCGGGAACGTCCTCAAAGGAAACGCTTGTGCTTACAGCGTCCTCTTCCCTGCCCATAAGGTAAGTGGCAATTTTGGCAAACTGGGCCCTTGTAAGATTTTCGTAGGGATGAAAATTTCCGTCGCCCATGCCGGATATTATTCCGAGGCTGTCAAGCATCCCGACCGACTCCTCAAGAACGGCGTCGCCGATAATATCGCCATATATGGTTTTCGCAAAAGCTCCTGAGCCGAAAGCGACGGTAAAAGCCAGCGCGAGAGCCAGTATTTTTATCTTCATGCCTATTTCCTCCTTAATTATTAGTCTGTTCGCAAAGCGTCGATGGGATTCAGCTTGGCGGCCTTATTGGCCGGATAAAGTCCGAAGAAAATGCCGATAAGAGCCGAGAACGCAAAGGAACCCAAAATAACGGTAACCTGTTCGGATAGGGGTACGGCGTCCATACTCATGGCTTTGCACACAAAGTAGCTTCCGCCGACCCCAACCACAATTCCGACAATGCCTCCCATACAGCTTATAACCGCGGATTCAATAAGGAACTGAGTGATTATGCTTTTCCTCTTTGCTCCGATGGATTTACGTATGCCGATTTCACGAGTACGCTCCGAAACGGTAACCAGCATAATATTCATAATGCCTATACCGCCTACCACAAGGGAGATTCCCGCAATGCCCGCCATAAGCAGCGTCATTGTTCCGAGAGCCTCGTCAATTGTGTCCATCATCTCGGCGGTGTTAAGAACATTGTAGTAGTCGTCGTTCTTAAACTTCTTATAAAGGAAGTCCTCGATGGCGTCGGTAGCGTCGCTCATATAGTCGGAACTCACGGCGGAAACCATAAAGCTGTTAATATTGGCGTTTCTTAAAAGCCGCGTCGCCCGTGTGTACGGAATCAGCATAATGTCGTCATCGCCGCCGCTGGAGGCGTTTGAGGATTTTTGATCCAAAAGGCCTACAACCGTAAATTTTTCATTGTTTATTTTAACCGTTTGGCCGATAGGGCTTTCGTTTCCGAAAAGCTCCTGTCTTATATATTCGCCTATTACAACAATGTTGCTGCGGTTTTCACAGTCCGCCTCGGTAATAAAGCGTCCCTCCGTAACCTCACGGCTGCGTATATCGGCATATTTTTCATTTACGCCGGTAATAGTTGACGAAACATTTTCCGTGCCGTATTTTATTACGCCCATGCCCGTAACCACGGGAGTTATGCTGTCGAAAATGTCGTCGTTTTCATCGGCAAGCTCCTCAAGCTCAGAAAGAGACACGCTTCTTGTCTGTCCCCATCCGCCTCGGCTTATGCTTACGGTGATCAGGTTTGTACCCATGCTTTCAAGCTGGGAACGCATACTCAGCGTTGAGGCGGTGACAAGGTTTACAAGTATTATAACGGAGGCCACGCCTATAATAATGCCCAGCATTGTGAGAAAGGAACGAACTTTCGAGGACCATACGCTGGAAATAGCCATTTTAAAGGCCATGAAAATATTCACCTGCAAATCACATCCTCTGTTGATGTTGTATCACTGGTAATCTTACCGTCCGCGATGCGGACAATGCGTTCGGCGTTGCGGGCAATGTTGCTGTCATGAGTGATGAGAACAACGGTATTGCCTTCTTTATGAATATCCTTCATCATCTGAAGCACCTCTAAGCCTGTCTTTGAATCCAGCGCGCCGGTAGGCTCGTCGGCAAGAATAAGAGAGGGCTTGCTGCTGAGAGCGCGGGCGATTGCCACCCTCTGCTGCTGGCCGCCGGAAAGCTCCTTCGGCTTATGGTACATTCTTTCCTCCATGCCGACCTTTACAAGAGCGGCTTGGGCAAGCTCACGCCTGCGGGCCGAGTCCATTCCGCGATATATCAACGGAAGCTCCACGTTTTCCAAGGCGGAAAGCTTGGGAAGCAGGTTATACCCCTGAAAGATAAAACCGATTTTTTCATTTCGCAGAGCCGCCAATTCATCCTCCGTCATATTTTCAACGGGGATTCCGTCAATCCAGTAGTCGCCGCTGGTGGCGGTATCGAGACAGCCTATCATATTCATAAGAGTGGATTTTCCGCTGCCGGAGGGGCCGATAATAGAAACGAATTCCTTGGGCTTTATATGAAGATTAATCCCGTTGAGGGCCCGCACTTCAACATCGCCCATCTTATAAATTTTATACATATTTTCAATTCGTATCATTTATCTGGGACCTCCTCCGCCGCCTCCGCCGCCGGGTCCGCCTTGGCCGCCACCGCCGCCTCCGCCGCCGCCCATGGCGCCCATCATTGACATTCCGCCCATTAAGCCGCTGCTCGACGACGAGGAGCCCTCGTCCTTAACAACCTGACCTACCTCAAGTCCGCTTATAATTTCATAATAATCGTCATCGCTTATACCAATGGTAACTTCGACTCTATCTTCTTCTCCGCTGAGGACGATGTTCATTTCCCGATTGGCTCGTTTTGCCTTAGACGCGCTGGTTGCCGCGGAGGAAGCTTCGCCGGAGCCGTCGGAGGAAGGCTCCTCATTACCGGTCATCGCGGCCGGAGCTTCGCCGCCCGAAGGGGTTTCCCCGCCGGTTTCGGAAGCATTCTCCGCGCCTTCGCCCATAGCCGCTTCGCGGTTTCCGTTTTCTTCATTCATATTGGCAGGCTCCAAAGCCGCGTCCTGCCCTGCCCCGCCGAACTCGCCGCCGGCGGCGGTATCCGTGAGCCCTTCAACCTTGCCCACAACCGTCGCGTAATATTTGCCTTCAAAATAGCTTATGGCAGATGTGGGAACACGTATGGCGTTTTTGGCCTCGGCCACGATAATTTCCGCGCTGACGTTCATTCCGCTCATAAGCTCTCCGGGTTCGTCGATTGTTACCTCAACGGGATAATTTGTCACGCCGTTCTGCGCCGAGCCGAGCTTTGAAACATTTGTTATGTATCCAACAAGCTCAACACCCTCCAGCGCGTCGGAGGTAACATCTACTTCCTGCCCCAAAACAATATTCGCGATATCAAGCTCATCAACACTGATTGTGAACTTCATTTTACTCATATCCGCGATTGTCATAAGGGTTGTGGAATTCGTGCCGTAAACAGTATCTCCCGCCTTATAGTCCTTGCTGAGAACAACGCCGCTGATGGGAGCGGTTATTGTATAATCCTCCGCGTCACTTTGGCGGTCCTCAAGAGTGGTTTTTGCGTTTTCAAGATTTGTCAGCGCGTTCTGGTAGCTGTTTTTAGACTCCTGCAGGCTGTTCTGCGCGGTGTTATAATTTTGCTGAGCGGTCTTGAGCGCGTCGCTGAGATCCGTGCTTTCGAGCTGAGCTATAACCGCGCCCTGCTGAACCCAGTCCCCGTTTTTGACGTAAACCGACGCAACCTTGCCGCTGACCTCGGCGTTAACGGAGGTTGGATCTGGATAATATACGTTTCCCGAAAGAGACGAAGCCATATCCCCGCTCGCCGTATGTACCGTTGCAGTCGCGGCTGTACCCTCGGGCAAGTCAACGCCGCCGCCAATCTGAATTTCAACATCATACACAACGCTGCCGTCGCTGCCTGTTCCGGACGCGTTATACTTTCGAACAACGGTTCCGCTTGTGTATGTCATATATTTCTCAATGCTTACAGTCGCGCTGTCGCCGACATTTATTTTACTGAACTGCGCGGCATTAAAGGGAATTTTCACAAGCTGAGTTTTTGTATCGGTAATTGTGCAGATTTTTCCGCTCACGGTATTACCGACAGTAAGACTGAGATCGCTGACCTTTCCCGTTGAGTTTGCGTAAATGGTCAGCTTGGCTATATTATCCTTCGCCTTTTCAATATCGTCCGCCCGATTTTCAAGATCCGTCTGAGCCTTATCGATATTGTTCTGAGAGGTAGTCAAGCTGTTCTGAGCGGTTTTTATGGAGTTTTCCGCTGTTTTGATTGCGTTGTCGGCAACAGTGCTGTCAAACTTATAAAGCACCGCTCCCTTTTCAACATAGTCGCCCTCTTCATAATAAGCCGCTATAATTTCCCCGTTCACCGTCGGGACAATATTATACTCGTCCAAGGGTTCCGCCGTGCCGGAGCCGGTAATTTTAAAAACGACATCTCCGCGCGTTACCACTGAGGTTTTGCTTGTCGCGTCGGCCTCCTCGGCTTTTTTCGCTTTAATATTCCTGTAAACTATGAATCCGACTACCGCCGCGGCAATAACAAGAAGAATTATAATCCTCTTAAACCATTTGCTTTTGAAAAAGGATTTCTTCTTTTTCTTTTTCGGCATAACCGAAGTGTCCGCCGGTGTTTGCGCCGAAGATTCCGGAGAAGCGTCCGCCGGTGTCTGCGCCGAAGCTTCCGAAGAAGCGTCCGTCGGCGTC
>CAZKBV010000001.1:82025-94215 GCA_964551215.1 uncultured Oscillospiraceae bacterium
TTCCGAAGAAGCGTCCGTCGGCGTCTGAGTCGAAGCTTCCGAAGAAGCGTCCGCCGGTGTCTGCGCCGAAGCTTCCGAAGAAGCGTCCGCCGGCGTCTGCGCCGAAGCTTCCGGAGAAGTATTTTTTTTCGCCATTGTATGTACCTCCTGTCGTTATTTTACATTCCACATGATAATACTTAATTGTAGAAATAGAGTTTCAAATCTTTAAACAAATTGTAAACATTAACATGCTAAATAAATGTGTTAATTTCTAAAACTCAACCGCTTCGCCGCTGTCTCTGACAAGCACGCCGTGAACTCCCTCTTTCTCACACAGCTTCAGGCCTTTTTCCTCGCCGAGAACATACACCGCCGTGCTGAGAGCGTCGGCCAAGGCTCCGTCCTTTGAAATAATCGTCACGCTTGCCAGTCCGCTTTCCGCCGGTCTGCCCGTAAAGGGAGAAATAATGTGGTGGTAACGTTTGCCTTCGTATTCAAAATATCTTCTGTAGCCGCCGCTGGTTACGGCAAAGCCGTCGCTGAGAGTTATGGTTTTGATAATCTTATCCGTCTCGAAGGGACTTTGCACCCCTATTTTGTAATCCTTCCCTATTACGGCGATATTTCCTCCCAAATCAAGTATAGCTCTGTCTACCCCCTTTTCTATAAGATATTCTCTCGCTTTTTGACTTATGTATCCTTTTGCTATGCCCCCCAAATCCAGTTCTCTGCACGCGGCGGCCATAGCGGCGGATATTTCTTCCTCCGTGGGGGGGACGGTGCGGTTTTTTATATCCCACAAATTCGTAAGAGGCGCTATATATGGGTCAAACGCTCCGCCGGACATGGCGGATATTTCCTCCGCTTTTTTCACCAAGGCCGCGACTTCCGGCTCCAAATCCTCGCCATAGTGATTAAAGCGGTATACGGACGATTCTTCGTCCGTTCCCGAAAACAGCTTTTCATATGAGCGGCACAGCTCCACGGCTTCCTTTGCTTCCTTCGCGTACCTCTCGTTTACTCTTACGCGTATTTCCGTATCGAGAGCAAAGCCGTATTCCGTGTGGTTAAGCTCCTCTCCGCACCCAAAAAGGCCTCCGCAAAGGAGAAATATCAACATAACCGATATAATCGAAGCTTTTACTTTCAACCGGATTCACCTCTATGTAAAAAATTAATTCGCAAAATGAATTGCGTATTTTTATTTTACCCCTTTACAAACGAAAAGTAAAGAGGTAAAATAAAATTAAATTAAAATTGCAAATAACAGGTGATGCGATATGGAATACAAAAGGCTATCCAAAGAAACGGAAGAAAAAATAATCCTTCGGGACGGCCCTGTAAAGCAAGTTCTTCGTCGGGACGAAACTCGGGACAGGGCTTCGGCGCTGCGTCCGGCATATGTTAGGGACATCGAAAAAATACTCCACCACCCCTATTACAACCGATGCAGCGACAAGACCCAGGTGTTCTCCTTTTACAAAAACGACGACATTACCCGCCGTTCCCTTCATTTGCAGCTTGTTTCAAGAATCGCGCGGAATATCGGGCGGCTTTTGGGGCTGGACTGCGACCTTATAGAGGCGATAGCGCTGGGTCACGACATAGGCCACGCTCCCTTCGGTCACGCGGGGGAGCGGTTCCTCAACGAAATATATAATGGCCGCACCGGACGCTATTTCAATCACAACGTACACAGCGTCAGGGTGCTGGACGGGATTTTTCGCCTTAACATGAGCCTTGACGTCTTAAACGGAATCCTCTGCCACAACGGAGAGCTGGAGCTGAGGGAATACCGCCCCAAGCCCATGGAGGATTTCGCTCGCTTTGACGAAGCCGTGGAAAATTGCTATACAAAGGAGGGGGCCGTAAAGGAGCTTGTACCCTCTACCCTCGAAGGCTGTGTTGTGAGAATAAGCGACATAATCGCCTATGTGGGCAAGGACCGTCAGGACGCCCATCTCACCGGACTTAACGCCGACGGCAGCTATAACTCAAAATTCATAAACAACATCACCGTAAATCTTACGGAGAACAGCTTCGGCAAGGACTATCTCTCCATGGACGAGGAATACTTTGAGCTGTTGAAAAATTCCAAAAAGGATAATTACGAGCATATCTACAATCTTCCGGCGTTAGGTGAAAAATACGAAAGCCTGATTCGCCCCCTTTTCTCCAAGCTGTACGACTATTTGCTGAAGGATGCGGGCAATAAAAACGGCATTGTTTATAAGCACCATATCAGCCTTATCGAAACCCGCCGCAAATTCTATAACGCCGCCCCGTACATGGACGAAACCCCGCCCGACGATATAGTTACGGACTACATCGCCTCTATGACCGACGACTATTTCATCGACCTGTGCGAAGAGCTGTTTGGCGAAAAAATCCCCTACGTGGGCTATTTTGAAGGTCTTGACATAAAAGGCGTAAAATGATATAATCTAAGCAAAGCGCAGAGCCGCTTAGATTTAAAACGACAAAAATGCCCGAGCGTGAATTATCCGCCCGAGCGTGAAAGGATGAAAGCATTGGACAATAAAAAACTGGCGGAGCTTCTGTTTCCCAACATAGACAAGACCCCCGAATACTACGAAAATCTTTACCCTCGGCGCAATCTCCCCAAGGGAGCCAAGGTCACCAGACTTGGCCCCTCCCCCACAGGCTTTATTCATCTTGGCAACCTTTTCGGAGCCATAACCGACGAACGCATTGCCCATCAAAGCGGCGGCGTATTTTACCTTAGAATTGAGGATACCGACGACAAGCGGCGTGTTGACGGCGCGGTGGACGTTGTAATCGACACTCTGCGGTATTTCGGCGTTGAGTTTGACGAAGGCGCCGGAAAGGACGGCGAAACCGGAGATTACGGCCCGTACTATCAGCGTCAGAGAGCGGAAATTTACCACTGCTTCGCCAAAAGGCTGGTTGAGGAGGGCTTTGCCTATCCTTGCTTCTGCACAGAGGAGGAGCTTTCCGAAATGCGCCAAAAGCAGGAGGCGGAAAAGGCCAACTTCGGATATTACGGCAAATGGGCTGTTCACCGGAGCTGGGATCTGCCTCAAACAGAAGCGGAATTGAAAAAGGGAACGCCCTTTGTGCTTCGCTTCCGCGCTCCGGAACCGTGCGGAAAAACCTTCACCATTGAGGACGCGATACGGGGCAAGCTTACCATGCCTGTAAACGAAACGGATTTCGTTCTGCTTAAAAGCGACGGCATACCCACATATCATTTCGCCCATGTTGTGGACGACCACCTCATGCGCACCACCCATGTTGTTCGCGGCGAGGAATGGCTGGCGACGCTGCCCTTCCATGTGGCGCTTTTCGAGGCCTTGGGCTGGGAAGCTCCGGTATACTGCCACACCGCCCAGCTTATGAAAATCGACAACGGAATAAAGCGCAAGCTCAGCAAGAGAAAAGATCCGGAGCTTTCTTTGGACTATTACAAAAGCGAAGGCTATCTCCCCCGTTCGGTTTGGGAATATCTTATGACGGTGCTAAATTCCAACTTTGAGCAATGGCGGCTTGAAAATCCCGAAGCGCCCATTGACGACTTTAAGTTCAGTCCTTCAAAAATGGGAAGCAGCGGCGCATTATTCGACTTGGACAAGCTCAACGACGTAAGCAAAAACTGCATTGCGGCTCTTGACGGCGAAACCGTATACAATTATCTCACCGCTTGGGCCGAGGAATGTGACAAGGACTACTACGAGCTGCTCACAAGGGATAAAAGCTTTTCAATCGGAATGATATCCATAGGTCGGGGCGGTCAAAAGCCCCGCAAGGACATAAGCAGCTGGAAGCAGTCCAAGGAATTTTACAGCTTTTTCTTCGACGAGCTGTTTAAGCGGGAGGATTCCTTCCCCGAAAACGTATCCCCCGATGACAGAAGCGAGATACTCCGCCGCTATAAGGCAACCTACAATCACGGCGACGAGCAAAGCGTCTGGTTCGGGAAGGTGCGCTCCATTGCCGAGGAATTGGGCTACGCTCCCCAGCCGAAGCTCTACAAGAAAAATCCCGAGGCCTATAAGGGACACGTGGGAGATGTAAGCTCCGTAATTCGCGTAGCCGTAACGGGGCGGCAAAATTCCCCCGACATATGGGAAATCCAGCAGGTATTGGGCGAGGAAAGAACTCTGAAAAGAATAGAAAATAATATTTAAGTCATGGAGTAAATTATTTAACGCTTCCTTAAAAAAATCAAAAGCCGCGGCGAGCCGAACATTAAAAAGTGTCGGTGCGCCGGGGCTTTTTTCGCGCAAAACAACAGGTGTAAATCCGCGGATTTACACCTGTTAAATAATATACTTTTCCGCGCCGCCTTCGCGCCGTCAAAGGGTTCGCGCTGTTTTTGCGGCCTGATTGAGATTATTTTACGAGATTTTTACTCCGTTTCAATCTCGCGGAGAACGAAATCGGAGAAGTAAAGTCTGCCGGCTGCTGTCCATGCAAACATACTTATCATGAAATTATCCGCGTCTTCGGGAACGGTTATGATAAACTCCTTATGATTCATTCCGCTTTCATAGGGCATATCATTACGGCCGCGTTGTACCTCGGACTGAGACTCGCCGCTCCAGGAGTTCTGCCCGCCGTAGGTAACATAGTCCTTAAATGTAATTCCATTGAATGTGCCGTAAATGTCGCCGCCGATTACGGGAACGAAGCAGCTCATCGCGCCGTTGGTTCCTGTGCCGAGAGCATCGCCGGTATTGTATGCGTAATATGAGAAATAGTACGTCTTACCTCCTGTGACGGGAACGAAGCGGCGAACCGTGCTTGCGGCGACGCCGCCGCTAGAGGCCTTATTTGTAAGAGCCTTGCCTTCGCCGTGGATATATTCGGTGTTGTCGGAAATTGTTCCGTCATACGTTCCGCCGTCGGCGGCGTTTGTCCAATCGGCGCAGCCGTCGGTGAAGTCGCCGTTGGTTATAATATTCTCCTCGCTAAGCTTCTTATCGTAAACAAGAGTAATATTGTTTTCAATTCCGGCAATAGCTATGATAGATGTAACGGACTTTTCCTCATTGAATACATACGCGTTGCCCTGAGCGTCGTAGGCTGCAAGGTCGTACTGAGCCGTGTATACCTGACCGGAAGCGCACTCTACGGTTTCAGGTTCGGCACTTTCGCCGCCAACGACAGTTTCCACTGTAACCTCCGCTTCTCCGGCGGGAGCGGGAGCAGCGTCCGCGCGGATTTCAGCCTGCGTGAGAGCCTTATCCGTTGTACGGATATTGGCAAATGCGCCGTCGATTCCGCTAAGCTCGATTGTATCGCCGAGGGTAACGTCCACATCCTGAAGCGTTGCGTCAATAAGACCGTTCACATAGGTGACAACCTCGCTGCCGTCATAGGTTACGGTGTAGTCTATCCAGCCCATGGAATTAACGCCCTTGTCGCCGTTTGTTCCGCTTACGGAAACTGCGAACCAGTCGGAATTGCTGAACAGGTTGTCGCTCTTCTGAGTCTTATCCCCTGCCGTCAGCTTGGGAGCAACCGCCGCGTAATCCTTGTTGGGGTCAACCGTGGATTTTTCAAGGTCAACCTCAAGATTGCCGCTCTTAATGAGAGTTCCGCCCACAGCCAAATCCGCCTGAAGAAGCTGAAGGGAAATTGTAAATTCCTTGCCTGTAGGCGCCGGAACGCTTATAGGCTCGTCGCCCGCGCGGTAAATCTTGCCGTCGGGTTCGCCCAAGCTGTTTACAATCTCAGCCTCGGGAATATCAAAGTTCGTCATCATTTTTGTGGGGAAGCCGTCGGGATAGGATTTATTGACCATCCAGTACTGGTAATAGCCATTCATCCATGTGAGACGGAGGTCGCCTTCCTCACTGCCGTTGGCAATGTAGGGACGAACGTTGTTCTCCTTGGAATTTTCAGTAATGTATTCGGTGGATTCGATCGCGGAGTAATCCTCGTTCATTGTGTACTTAACAATTTCAAATACCTTGCCGTACACACCTTTAACGGGAACGGAGCAATAGAACACATGGGGATTTGCCTTATCGATTGTCATGCCGCCGCTGTAGCAATACTCCGTATTGCTGGAGTGGAATTTTCCGCCGGCATAGGTAAGGAAGGTTTCCTGCCACTTTCCGTCGGTGTAGGTTGTGCAGTAATAGTTATGATTTGTCTTTCCGCTGTCAATCTTAACTTGGGCAATAACGGGAGTGCCGTTGTCGTTCACAAGCTCCCAAACCCAGTTGCGGACGCCGGAATCGGGGTCGGAAACCGCGAAGCCGCGACTCGCGTCGGTCTTATCCACGGCAAGAGGCCCGTCTTTGATATTGCTGAGAGTTGTGCCGTTTACATCCATAACATCCAAAGTGTTAATGTTAATCTTATTAAAGTACAGCCAGTCGGGATTTTCGTTATCGGGATGCCCTGTTGTGTAGGTTACCCAAATCTCATCCTTGCCGTTGCTTGTATACTTAGCGTAGGGACGCGCGCCGGTGGACTGAACTATCTGCTTTTCAAGCTCAAGGGTAACATTGTCGTTTTCATCAGGCATGGTAAGTATGCCCAGCGTGGGGTGCCAGTTTATGCCTCTCCAGCAAAGATAGATGTGCGCCGGGTCGTCGGAAAGAATAAAGGGCGAAGGATAGGTAGTGTTGTTTGATGTTTTGAGATACTTTTCTTCGCCGAAGGTCGTTATGTCATAGGGAGCCTTGGAAATTCTGTAGTAGAAGCAGGCTTCGTCCGTATGACGGGAATAGAATATCATAATTCTGTGGTCGGGAAGCTCAAGGAAGGTGGGGTTATTGTGGTCGTCAGGCTGGAAATTGCTGCGCACGAGAACCTCTTCCGCCTTGCCCGTGTTATTGTCGTACTGAGTTGCCTTAACGGAGCCGTGAACGTCTATGTAGCCCACATAGGTCGTGTTCACGCCGTCGGCCTCGTTCTTAACCGTAAGGCTTCTGGGGTCGGCAAACCAGCAGGTCGCGCCCTCCTGTGTAATGACGTCTCCCGTCAGACCCGTTCCTTCAAATTTGTCGAATACCAAACTAATCGCATCCTCGCCTCCGGCGGTTACGGATGTAACCGACTTTTCTTCGTTAAATATGTAATTTGTTTCGTCAATTTTAAGAATGGTTTCACTGTTTACGTAGGAAACCGTGTTTCCGTAAATCGCGGGAACCGTCTTGTCGGGAATCTCCCTTCCGTCGGAAAACGTCGTCTTAACGGTTACCTGTGCGGTCTCGGGAGCATAAACCGTAACCTTAAGCCCCTGAAGCGCCATGGCCGCGTACTGATTGTTCCACTGACCGACATTTGCGCCTACCGAAGCAAAGCCGTTGATTGAAGGAACGTTTTCGCTCAATAGAACCTTTCCGTTGTTAGTGTATGTAACCGTCCAGTCCTCCGCGCCCTTTACGGCTTCTATCTTCATGGGCGTTCCTCTAAGGGCGTAAACCGCCGCCGAGTTCTCCGCGTATATGGTGCCGTTCGAACCGCCTTCTCCCACACAGGCCTTAACGCCCTGATCGTAATATACCGTCGCGAAGGTATTGCCGTCGATATCCTTGAAATACCATGTCTGGTAGTTGTTACTCTCGTCCTGCATCGCAAAATTATATTCAATGACAATTTTTTCCGTGCCGGCAGTCGCAGACGCAAAATTCATTGACGCCGTTTTGTCTTCGTTGTTTCCGTTCGCTCTTGCTTCCGCACGGAAGAACATAAGGCCGGCCTCGCCGAAATCCTCGTTCCATGTTCCGGTCGCGCTCCACTGA
Source organism: uncultured Oscillospiraceae bacterium (assembly GCA_964551215.1). Lineage (GTDB taxonomy): Bacteria > Bacillota > Clostridia > UMGS1883 > UMGS1883 > JAFLUQ01. Next base: position 89,750 of record CAZKBV010000001.1, read on the forward strand.
GTGCTGAAGCAGACGCCGCTTTCGCCGCTGTTCCAGTCGTAGTCCGAAAGAGGAATATCCCCGTGAGTTTCGCCGGAAATATTCGCCGCGTCGAAGGCCGTGAAATTCGTCAGTATTTTAGAACCGTCAAAGGTTTTCGCGGGAACAAGGGGAGTCATTTTTTCGAGGCTGTCCCAAAGCATAACCTTTAGCTCGGAAACCCCCTCCGCTTTTTCCACCGCAATTTCCGCCGTGCCTTCAACAACGGGCGCGGTTTTGGCGTCAAGCTGTTCCCCGCCGTTTCCGTACTGAACGGCCGCCAGCACCGCTCCGTCGGGAGCGTTCTCAGCCGTAGCCGTTTCTCCGTCAAAGTTCAAAACAGGCTCCGTTTCCCCTTGGGCGAAAGCAAAGGGTACCGCGGAAAGAATCATGGCAAAAGCCAATGCCAAAGAAATGATTTTTTTCATGATTTTCTCTCCTTCTCTAATACTTATTTATATTGTACATTATTTACGTAGATTTGTCAAGTAAAATTTGCGAATAACGCGGCTGACCTCCCAATACAGACAGTCCCTGAGACGCGGACTGTAACATTTTGCTCCTTATTTCCGTATTATACAGGGGAAAGGGGGCGGCTTAATGGGAAGGCGAGGCAGGCCGGGGCGGGGCTGCTCTCCGGCGGGTATAGGAATTCTTTGCTTTGTTTTCGGAATATTCACCGCTATGATACTGCCGATAACGCTTTTGGCGGTAATCGAAGGAGGCTTGCTCATAGTGCTGGGAGTTATTGTTTTAAGGAGGTGACTGCCTTGAAAATATATGTTGTCCGGCTTCCGAAGGTACTTAACGCGCTGACAAAGCTGTTTCTCAAAGTGAAAAGCTGAACGGCCTAATATGAAAAGGGTACGGCGCAAAACGGCATGAATCCGGTTTGCGCCGTACCTGTTTGTATTATTCGCCGCAAAATCATAACGCGGCGGCGGAGAAAATCCGCCGCGACGCATTATTTCCCTTATCCCATTTTTACTCCGGAAAACATAAGCTGCACCCGCCGGAGCATTTTTAGATTGTTTTCTCCGCCGTAAACATATATGCTTCTGGGGGCGATATCCACCATCGCGCTGAGAACAAGGTCGCTTCTGGAATAGCGGATACGATCCTCTTCGGGAATATAGGCGGAGTATTCGTCGGTTATTTCCTGCCAGCGTCCGTTGTAAAGGCTCATGCCGTCCCGGTCTATAACAAGGTGAACGGCTATAAGCTTGCTGCCCAGATGATGCATTCGCCTTTCAATATATTCGCCGGCAATAAGGCAGCAAAGATCCCCGTGCCTTTCCCTGGCGATAAGCTCCGCCGAAGCGGCGGCCACGGCTTTTATTTCCCGACGGTATTCGCCGCATAGGAAATTCACCGCTCCCATGGGAATAAAGCGCTTTTTCCCTTCCATGGCCTTTTCGACGGAACGGGATATCATTTTCTCCCACTCCTTTCGGTAGCTTCTGAGAGCTTCATCCCCATCGGAAGGCTCCAGAAGCTCCTTGGCAAGCATAAGCGCCTCGGTGACGTCCTCTCGGGGGACTCCCGCTTCAATTACATATTTCTTTAAAAAGACGGTTTCGTATTTTTCCATTATTTCACGGGCGATTTTCCCCGCTGTTTCGCTGTTTGTCCGCGGCTTAAGCTTTATTTTTTCCTCCAAATCCAAAAATACAACACCTCCGTTGCCGCTGCGCCCTTAATATCGGGCGCTTTCGTTATTATTTGCAGTTATCATCAAAGGTATAATAGAACCTGTGTCGAAGGGCGGCTCGGAACTTATTTCCATGAGTTTTATTCCCATATTTTCAAGAAAATTCTTTATTTCCCCTCCGCTTTCCATTTTGCTCAGGCTTCCGTTTACGGTCAGGGTACATTTATCCGTTTTTCCCGACGCTCCCCCGAAAAATCCGTTTTTGTACGGCGGAAGCATTACTCCGTTATTGCTTATTAAAAGCGCCCCTACCCCACGGCTCGCAAGTGCCTTGGCGATTCCCCTGTCGGCGGTTATAACGGCGTTTTCATTTACAACGCACACGGAGCATTTGGCGTATCCCTGCTTCACGGGGACTATTTCGTACCGGTTTTCGAGAAGCCTTAACAGCTTATGATCGCAGGTCTTTGGATTCAACACCGCGTATTTTCCCACCGCTACAATATTATATGCCGTTTCTCCGGGATAGCCACTTGTCAGGGCTTGTCCGCCGCGGATTACGGAAAAGCCGTAGGGGGAAAGAGCCTCTGTATAATAGCCGTATGTGTCGGGAGGACATACCGCCTCGTTTCCGCCCAAGGGGCAAAACCCTAAATCCGCGTGGCGGCGCACCGCCTCCGGCAAAGCCGCCGTCTGAGGCGGAGAGATAAGCTTTACTCCCTTCGGGGCAAAGCTTCCGACGGCAAGGGTCACCCTTCCTTCGGGCAGATATGGACGCTCAACAAATATATCCATAACTTCACCTTCAAAATTTATTTTTTAGGTATTGCAAATTTTCGGCAATTGGTGTATAATAGAAATAAATATTATAAGGCTGTCTCTGAACGTATCGGAGACGCCGATAAGGAGAGATTATTCATGAAAATCGCGCTTATCAACGAAAACAGCCAGGCCGCGAAGAACGAGCTTATCGAAAAAACCCTTCGCGGTGTGGCGGAGCCTTTAGGGCATCAGGTGTTTAACTACGGTATGTACACCGCCGAAGACAAGGCTCAGCTTACCTATGTACAGGTCGGCATACTTGCGGCCATTCTGCTTAACAGCGGCGCGGCGGATCTTGTTGTTACCGGCTGCGGAACAGGTGAAGGCGCTATGCTTGCCTGCAACTCCTTCCCCGGGGTTCTCTGCGGTCACATTGTAGACCCCACCGACGCGTATCAGTTTACGCAGGTAAACAACGGCAATGCCATTGCGCTTCCCTTCGCTAAGGGCTGGGGCTGGGGCTGCGAGCTTAACCTTAAGTATGTGTTTGAAAAGCTCTTCACCGAAGAATGGGGCGGCGGCTATCCCAAGGAGAGAGCTGTTCCCGAGCAGAGAAACAAAAAGATTCTCGACGAGGTAAAGAAGGTCACCTACAACGATATGACATACATATTGGAAAATCTTGACCCTGAGCTTGTAAAGGGCGCTGTTGCCGGCGAAAAGTTCAGCGAGCTGTTCTTTGCGAACTGCAAGTGCGACAAGATGGCCGAAGCGGTAAAGAAAATTCTCGCGTAAAAATTAACGTTCAGACTGCTGACAAGACTTTGTCGGCAGTCTTTTTTTGCAAAAACACTTTAAATATTATGAGAATTGTGGTATACTAAACCCATGAGATGCGTTTGGATTTTATGCGCCGCCGATGCGGGGCGGCGGAATGGAGATTAATATGAACTACAGTGAAATGCAAAAGGAAATCAAGGCCGGTTTGCCGCGAAGCCTATATATTTTCGTGGGCGAAGAGGATTTTTTAAAGGAAAAAACCGTCGAAGGCGCGGCGGCAAAGCTGATTGATCGGGAGCTTGGGGATTTTAACTATTTTTCGTGCAATGAAATGCCGGAATTTGACGAGGTAAATAACTTTGTAAACACACTTCCGTTGATGAGCGCAAGAAAGCTTCTTGTGCTGCGCCGATGCGGTTTTTTTGAAAAAAACCTAAAGCAAAAATCCGACTGGGAGGCTATGTTTAAAAATCTGCCGGATTATATATGCGTAATACTTTGGGAGGGCGTTTTGCCAAAGAAAAAAGAGCCGGCCTTTTACAAGGCTATCAAATCGGCGGGAGAAACCGTGGAGTTTCCTCTTCAGGTCACGGGTATGCTTGTAAAATGGCTTGCAAAGGCCGCCGGAAGCGGCGGCAAGCTCATAGATTCCGCCTCGGCAAACTACATCATACAAAACCTTGGGCGTTCCATGAGCGTGCTTAAAACGGAAATGGAGAAGATAACCGCCTACGCAAAGGGCGAACAAATAACCCGCGCCGATATAGACGCGGTTATAATAACTCCCATTGAGGACACCACCTACAAAATGATGGACGCTGTTATCGACGGCAGACGGGACTTATGCTACAACTATCTTGAAGATTTAAAGGCTCGCCGTGAGCAGCCCATATCCTTCCTTACGGGGCTGTCCTCTCAGATAATCCTTACCTATCAGGCAAAGCTGCTGCTGAACGACGGCTGCCGCGCCGCCGCGGCGGCGCAGATGCTTAAATCTCCCTTCGTATGGCTCAGGGAAAAATGCGTCCGCAAAGCGGCTCAAACTACGGAGGAAAGACTCGAAAGACTTATTCGGCTTTGCCGTGAGTCCGACAGGATGGCGAAAAGCGGTCTGATTGACCAGTGGGCGGCGCTGGAGCTGATAATATCGGAAATGAAGATATAGGGCTGAAAAAGACGCTGAAAATTTCCGTAAACTCTCAAAATCCATACCTGCGCCCGTTGGAGCGAAAGTTTTGCCGTCAACGGTTTTCTG
>CAZKBV010000002.1:0-32131 GCA_964551215.1 uncultured Oscillospiraceae bacterium
AAAACGCCCAAAGCCCGCGAAAATTTCAACTCACACGCCCCTCGCGGGGCGTGACCCGTTTCCGCTTCTCGGCTGAATCGTAAGGAAGATTTCAACTCACACGCCCCTCGCGGGGCGTGACCGTATCGATAGCCTTGTTGATGTTGTCTGTGATTATTTCAACTCACACGCCCCTCGCGGGGCGTGACATCGGCTGTATGGAGAACGATTACATCCCGATCGATTTCAACTCACACGCCCCTCGCGGGGCGTGACACCCGACGAAAAACGAACTTGTCCTCATGTCGATATTTCAACTCACACGCCCCTCGCGGGGCGTGACACTTTAGTTGCGACGAAGTCTGCGGGGTTCGCGATTTCAACTCACACGCCCCTCGCGGGGCGTGACCGGCGGATCTGCGGAGGAAGACGACGAATCGCTCAATTTCAACTCACACGCCCCTCGCGGGGCGTGACGTACCGCCACGGTGATTACTGCCTGCAGAATGGTATTTCAACTCACACGCCCCTCGCGGGGCGTGACTTGAGTAGCTGGAGGACTGCTGTGTAGCCCTCTGAATTTCAACTCACACGCCCCTCGCGGGGCGTGACTTCAACCTTTGCAAATTCCTTTCCGTCTACAAAATTTCAACTCACACGCCCCTCGCGGGGCGTGACGCCAAAGGTGCTTTTTACGCTGGTACTCGGCTCAATTTCAACTCACACGCCCCTCGCGGGGCGTGACCGAGAAAAAGCTCGACACCGGCTCGACTATAGCAATTTCAACTCACACGCCCCTCGCGGGGCGTGACCCCCTCGAACATCTCTTGCCTTGTAAATTCGATATTTCAACTCACACGCCCCTCGCGGGGCGTGACTCGAAACTGCTCGGCGTAGAGATTGCGAAATCCTGCATTTCAACTCACACGCCCCTCGCGGGGCGTGACTCACATTTCCGAAGGGAAATATTTCACCTTAAAATTTCAACTCACACGCCCCTCGCGGGGCGTGACGGAAATCATTCCAGTTAATTCCTTTTTCAATCATATTTCAACTCACACGCCCCTCGCGGGGCGTGACGACATGGCAGATGAAGGCATGAACAAGCTGGCAAATTTCAACTCACACGCCCCTCGCGGGGCGTGACTCTATATATTGCATATACAGAACCTGCGCCACCACCAAAGAGCGGACAATATAGCACATTTATTACGAAAAAACAAACAAACGTCATGTAAATTTATTAAATTTATTATACTTTATCCGGCGAACCTCCCCGTGTTTTTAATATTATATAAGGTTCGCCCCTAAATCGGAAGCCCCTCAAATCGGAAGCCCCTCAAAGCGGAAGCCCCCGCCCGAGTCGGCAGACGAGTCTCGGGAAAATCTGCGCTTAGGTTATAATATTAAGCTTCCCTCGGGGTCATATGTTTGCTTCGCGCCAATATGTTCAACCTTGTTTTTCCAATTGTTTCCCAGATAATAAAACCGTAGGCTGTCCGTCTCAGTATCTATAAGCTTAACAAGCCTGTCCTTCAGCTTCAGTAAAGTTCCGTAATCAACGTCAACCTCAAACACCGAATTTTGTACCCGCTGTCCGTAGTTAACACATTCTTTTGCAACCTTTCTGAGCCTTTTTCTTCCCATTGAGTCAGTCGTTGATACGTCATAGCTGACTATCGTCATCATATATCCTCACCTACTTTACCAAATAGCACGGATATTCATTTATTTCTCCGCGAATATATTTTGCCAACAGCATACTTTGCACATAAGGCAGCAGCCCCGTCATTATTTTCTCATTAAGGTACGGATGTATCATATCTGAGCGTTTCTTTTCCTGCCATTTCGATAAGACCTTCTTTTTGCCCTCTTTATTGAGAAATACCGCGCCGCTTATCTGAACATCAAAATCTCCGGCATTGATTATTTTAAGATTTATCAATGTTAAAACGAAGCGTTCAACAATACACCTGCTTTCCTCAACCAAATCACAGGCAAGAGAGGCTCGGCCGGGGCGCGGAGAATGATAAAACCCCATATAGCTGTCAAGTCCCACGCTTTCCAGCGCCGAAGCATAATCGCAGGTCAGAATTGTATACAAAAACGACAATATGGCGTTTACTCTGTCAAGCGGAGGGCGTTTATTCCTCATTGAAAAACAAAAATCCTCTTTTTGATGTAAAATCAGTCTGTCGAAAATATCAAAATAAGCTTTGGCTCCGTTCCCTTCTATTCCGAGAATAGCGTCATAATCCGTTTCATTATACACGGCCTCTATGCCCGCCGTTAAACGCTCCGTACAATGCGTGAGCGCACCGTCGCTGTCCGAAGAAGGATAATCCTTAACCGTTCTTCTGACAACGCTTCTCGTATTCGCCAGCTTTGCCGCTACGGTATTTTGTCTCAGCAAGGCCGGCGGCTTGTCAAACAACTCATACTGTCTTTTTCGGAACAAAACATTCCCGTGGGACGCTCCCTGCACCCGTGCCAAAAAGTGTCCGTAAGGCGATATGAAATTAATCGGTATGCCGTAATCCGCGCATTTCCCCATAAGCGCCGGCGAGCATCCCGGATAGCTGAAACAAAATATACCCTCAATATTTGAAAACGGCAGACGAAGCTTCACCTCGTTATCACTCTTGCAAACAATATTTTCCCCGTCAAGAGTAAGATATATATTTTCATCGGTTATATATAGCGTATTTAAAAGCTTCCTCATACACTTTCCTCTATTATTCTTTTTACGTTGTATCGCTTTATCTGCGGCATACATATATCCTTCATGGAACAGCCGGAGCAATTTTGTTTCTTTCTTCTCTCCGGAATAACGCCTTTTTCAACAAGCTCCTTCATTTCAGCCGTCAGCGCGTCAAACAAATTTTTGTATTTGTCATACTCTTTATCGAACGGCAGCTTAACTCGCTTCCTCGTATCGGAATAATATATGTATCCTTCGCTGTCGCAATTCCATATATAATCGGCGCACAGCTTCTGCGCAAACACCTGTATCGCGTCAGTTTCGCGCACGACGCCGTTCTTTGGCTGAGTAGGCTTGTATTCTATGAGCTTCACCGTAAACCGTCCGCCAAGCTCCCCTATCCATTCTCCGCCGGAGCTTTTGCAAAACTCTACGCAGTCGGCAACGCCGTACAGGTCAAGCTCATCGTTATATAAAGCTACTGAGCTTAATACCGTTTTATCGCCGCTTTTGTATTCGTGTTTGCCCGAATGTACGTTTTCATGCGTAATATTCGCTTTAACAACGAACGCGTTTTCCGCCCAGTCCTTGTTTATATCCATAAGCGCAAAGCGGCGCGGACAATACATATAATGCTGCACAGTTCTTATGTTTATCATAATTTCTCGTAAAGCTCAACGCCCTCCGGCATCGCTCTGTCAACGGAAATTTCGTAATCGCCGAACTGTCTCGGAATGGCAACCCCGTCTTTTTTGGAAATTGCAATTTTATCAAACAGCGCATTTGCGGGCGCGTTTCCGAGAACGGAGCTATGCTTGAACACATACAGCTTTCTTACGCACATCTTCCCTCTCGCCGCGCTTCTGTCATGCTCAAACATATTTATTATCGCGTTCCAAAGAAGATCAAGATCCTCCTCGGAAAATCCCGTGACCTTTTGAGCGAGCATAGCGGAAACATATCCGTCGGCTCTGTATAAGCCGTAAGGAATTATACTCTTTTTACCCATTTCCGTTTCGCCCTTGTCGATATCCTTCTCGTTGGTTATGGCCTGTCTTGTAATTGTTATATCCTGAGGGAATACGGGATCTATGCTTTTTCCGAAATTAATCTGCACGGGGCCTCTGACAATACCGCAGGGGTCGTCGCCGGTACTCATAACGGCGCCGAAGGCTCTGACGTCAAAATAATTTTTGCACATATAGTCCCTTGCTTTTCTTACATCGTCGGTATTCTTACCCTTTTGTCCCGTCTTAAGTCCTTCCGCCTCGTATGCCGCCGTAAATTTTGAATTTAGCGACCTGTCGGGCTTGATGAGTATGTTATAGCAGGGCTCGTTTTCCTTCGCGATTTCCACAAAATTGCGGATTTTTCTCTTAATGCATACGTCCGTAACTATACCGTTTGACGTTTCCGGGTCGATTCTGGGCATATTGCCCGCGTCGGGGTCACCGTTGGGATTGCCGTTTTCCACGTCAAAAATCACCGTAAATTCATACCTGTTTTTAATTGCTTCCATTTTCTCATACTTCCTTTCTTTTTATATTATTCACTTTGTGTTTTCGATTCGCTCTTTTTGAAAAAATCCTGATACTGCTGATAGTATCCGATAATAAATTTGCCCTGCTCGGTAAGAGGCAGTGTCTGCGGAAATTCTCCGCGCAGCTTGTCCGTTATTTCTCCTATAAGAATATTGTTGCTTTTTGCGTATTCATCCTTATTAAGATGATACTGCGCAAGCTTTAAAAGCTTGGGGAACACGGCGGCGGGCTTTGCGCACGCCGAGGCAAAATACGAATCCTTTATGGTTCGGTTCAGATTTCCTCCCGAGGCGTTCTGCTGTATTTTCTCCAACACGGCAAACAGCCGCCCGCATAAGTATGCCTGATTTGTGTTTTCCTTGTCAAGAGCCATTTTTATTTCCTCCTCTTTTTTATAATATCTTGTGTATCTGTTAAGGTACGCCTTTATAATTCCCGCGCGTATATAATTAACCGATTTATCTTTATCGGTTTTCACTCTGCGTACCGCTTTTTCCAAAAGCGATACGGGGTATTTTCCGCCGCCGAGTATCGCGTTAAACAGCGACGCCGCAAGTGGCGGCGGTATTTTCTCGTTGGTGCTTTTTGGCGATTTCAGCTCACTGAATAATCTCCACATCGAAACATTGCCCTTTGAACCGTCTATCAGCATATCCGACTGATGCCGCGCCGCGTTATCGAATATGCTGCCGAATTTATCGCGGTATATAAATTTCTGAGAGATTCTCGCGGCATTCGGCGACAAGCCCACGATATAAAATTCAACGCCCTCGTCAATATCAAATCCCGACAAATCCGGCTCTCTGCCGAGACTGATTTCATTAACCGCGCTTTTAAGTATCATATCTGTTCGGGCGCTGTCCGCCTTGCCGTTGTCAAACCCGAACACGGAAGCAAACAGATCCGTTTCCTCCGAGTCGTCCGGCGACATCGCCCAAAACAAAATTGTCATATCGTCAAGGTATGCGCGGTGATTTCTGTCTGACAGCAAAATATTTAGCGTCTCGGTATATCGCTTCATGGTTTTTTCGCTCACCGAGCTGTTGTAGGACTGAGTTTTTCCGTAAGACTCCACCGCGCTGTTTTTGAAGCACACCAATGACGCGCCTGTCTGCTTCGCGCCGAGAACGCCTTTAATTTTATTATGCAGCCTCGCGACTTCGCCTCTCTCGCCCGTAACCGCGCATATCCCCTCGTTTTCCGTATCGCCGGATTCCCGCGCGTTTTCAGACACCTTTTTATATATTTCGCCGTCCGCGTCGTGGAGCGTAATTTCGGGGTGGCCGTCAAGCGCGAAGCAGAAGCAAGCCGTCGAATATTCCTTACCCAGCTTTATAAGCTGTTCGTTTTCCGTTTCCTCCTGCGGCTTCCATTTTTGTATGAAATTTCTGTAAGCCGATACTATATCGCTACTCATTCCTTCGGTATATTCCATATTGGCTCTGACAAAGGCGTTATGAGAATTTTTCGCCTTGCCGGTAGCGTCCTCGGTGGAAAAGCTTCCGCTTTTTTTGTCATAGTTAAGCCCGAATATATAAAGCGGACGATGCTCTATGATATTGCCGTCTATTCCCGGCTTTTCGGTTCGTTTGGGCAAAATCATATCCACCGGAATACGATTTGTTTTTCCCTTGCCGTCCGGCTCGCTTTCCTCGCGTATATCTATAATATCGCTTATCGTACCGTCGGGGCGAAGCATTATCATATAGCTTATTTTCTGCTTTGAGAATCCGTTCGGACAAACCTTGCCGTTCTTTGCCAGAATATCATAATATTCATTGAGAGCTTTTATCAACATTTCATCATCTCCCTGTATTTGTTTACATCTATTATCCCGTCTATCATATGCGGGCGGTAAAACACAGCGTCCGCTTCATCCGAAAATTTCTTTGTTTCCCAATCATCGTCTTTCGGATGTCCTCCGTCACGGAATTTCATACCGTAGAGCATAAATCCCAAATCCACATCGCCCTTTAATTTCGGCGATATTTTCTCCAACGGGAACTCCTCCGCCAATTTGATATCCCTGACCGAAAACTCTCGGCAGCCAAGCGTCGGCTGACGGAAGCACTGACCGTTTTTAAGGCGTCTGAGCAATATATTGTAATGCTTTTCCTCCGACTCGTCATCATGGGCGCTCCGTATCCCCGTAAGCTCAAAATGAAATTCTATGCCGTAGCATACGTCCTTAAGCACCATAGCGCCGCGCTGATTGATTACATCCTTTGTGTAAATTTCGGCGCCGCCCATGCCGGTCGCCATGCTTTTCTTTACCGCCGCGTAGCTGACCTTTTCCTTGACCTCGTTGCGGCGTATGTTGACAAACGATATGGGGTTAAATACAATGATTTTATCAATAAAATATTTCAGAGCCGGTTTCCAATATACAGATTTTATGAGTCCTTCCAACGCTCCGGGCGTCGGGACGTCGTAGCTTACTCTCTCCACCTTCATTTCCGGTCTTGTAAAGCACGCGTAATCGCCGCTGACAATAATTTTAAATCCGTAGCTCATATTTATCCTCCTCGTATAATAATCGAATAATCGCTCAATAGTAATCGCCGCAGAGCGTAAAGCAGTAAACACATTTTATATTTTTATCTTACCATAATCTGCCATAAAATTCAATAGCTTTTTGTAATTTCTCGTGAGTGTTATTTATTATAATTAAACTAAAGATGCCCCCGCGTTTTTGCGGGGGCATCTTTAGTTTAATTATATTTTTCCTGCGATTTCTAAAGCATTTTTAATTGCCTTAAAAACGGAAGATTCATAATATCAAATTCGTTCCCTCATTCATTCCCTCGCGTCAAGTTCATTTTCTCGCGGAAATGAAAAGTGAAGCGGTGGCTTTAAGCGTTTTTTAACGCTTCTTCAACAGCGACCGCGCACGCAACCGTCGCGCCTACCATGGGGTTATTGCCCATACCGATAAGACCCATCATCTCAACATGGGCGGGAACAGAGGAGGAACCGGCGAACTGAGCGTCGCTGTGCATTCTTCCCATTGTGTCAGTCATGCCGTAGGAAGCCGGCCCGGCAGCCATGTTATCAGGATGAAGGGTACGGCCTGTGCCGCCGCCGGAGGCAACCGAGAAATACTTCTTGCCCTTTTCAACACATTCCTTCTTGTATGTGCCGGCAACAGGATGCTGGAAACGGGTGGGGTTGGTGGAGTTGCCGGTAATGGAAACGTCAACATCTTCAAGGTGCATGATTGCAACGCCCTCGCGAACATCGTCCGCGCCGTAACAGCGAACCTTAGCCTTTTCACCGTCGGAATAGGCGGTTTCGCTTACAACATTTACCTTGCCCGTAGCATAATCGAACTTGGTTTCAACAAAGGTAAAGCCGTTTATTCTGGAAATAATCTGGGCAGCGTCCTTTCCGAGGCCGTTAAGAATAACCTGAAGGGGCTGCTTTCTTACCTTATTTGCGCTCTTCGCGATACCGATAGCGCCCTCCGCGGCAGCAAAGGATTCATGACCCGCAAGAAACGCGAAGCACTTTGTCTCCTCGCGCAGGAGCATAGCCGCAAGATTGCCGTGACCAAGACCGACCTTACGATCGTCGGCAACAGAGCCGGGAATACAAAAGCTCTGAAGGCCTTCGCCTATAGCTTCGGCGGCGTCGGCAGCCTTTGCGCAGCCCTTTTTGATAGCGATTGCGGAGCCTGTAATATAAGCCCAGCAGGCGTTTTCAAAGCAGATAGGCTGAACTCCCTTTACAAGGTTGTAAACGTCGAGACCCTTGTCCTTACATATCTTTTCGGCTTCCTCAAGGGAGGAAATGCCGTACTTATTAAGAACCGCGTTTATCTGGTCAATTCTTCTTTCATAACTTTCAAACAATGCCATTGTGATTTCCTCCTCTCTTATTCTTCACGGGGGTCAATGACCTTGACCGCTTCGTCAAATCTTCCGTACTGGCCGCTGGCCTTTTTAAGAGCCTCGTCGGCGGGAGTTCCCTTGCGGATAAACTCCATCATCTTTCCGAGATGAACGAACTGATAACCGATGATAAGACCGTTCTTATCGAGGCCGAGCTTTGTGATATAGCCTTCCGCAAGCTCAAGGTAGCGGGGGCCCTTAGCCTTTGTGCTGTAAAGAGTACCCACCTGAGAACGCAAGCCCTTGCCAAGATCCTCCAAGCCTGCCCCGATGGGAAGCCCGCCTTCGCTGAAAGCCGTCTGAGTTCTGCCGTAAACTATCTGGAGGAAAAGCTCGCGCATAGCGGTGTTGATAGCGTCACAGACGAGGTCTGTGTTAAGCGCTTCAAGAATTGTCTTTCCGGGAAGCACCTCGGCAGCCATAGCCGCGGAGTGGGTCATTCCCGAGCAGCCGACAGTCTCAACAAGAGCTTCCTCAATAACGCCGCCCTTAACATTAAGGGTAAGCTTACACGCGCCCTGCTGGGGAGCGCACCAGCCTATACCGTGAGTAAGGCCGTAAATATCGGTAATCTGCTTGGAATACGTCCAGGCTCCTTCCTGAGGAATAGGCGCGGGTTCGTGCTTAACGCCCTTAGCCACACAACACATATTCTCAACTTCTTTGGAATAGTTCATAATGACAATCTCCTTTCACATTTGTTCAAATTTAATTTTAACATTTTTTGCAAATTTTATCAAGTACATTTTCAAATTATTAATGTATCTATTTTGCCCAAATTTTTTCTTGTTTTTTAACGTTTTATATCAATTTTGCACAAATATGTCGTTTGCGCAAAATTTTTCTTGAAATTTTACTTTAAGGGAAGTATAATTTATAAAGGTATTTAATAACCAATGCCATATTTATGATAGGAGGAAATTAAAATGAGCAAAAAAATTATTTCCCTTGTTCTCGCTCTCGCCCTTGCGCTTGTCTGCTTTGCGGGCTGCGGCGAGAATCAAACGAATGGCGGCTCTGACGCCACTGTCGGCAGCGCCGGCGCCGATGTAAGCAATACGGACGGCAAGCCCGTTCTTAAAATCGGCGGCATCGGCCCCGTCACAGGCGCTACGGCGGTTTACGGCAACGCCGTAAAGGACGGTATTCAGGTTGCCGCGGATCTTTGGAACGCGGTGGATTCAAATCCCTTCACCATCGAGGTTAACTTCCAAGACGACGAAGGCGATCAGGAAAAGGCCGTAAACGCCTACAATTCCCTTAAGGACTGGGGCATGGACGTGCTTATCGGCACGGTTACAACAGGGCCTTGTCTTGCGGTAAACGAGGTTACGAACGCCGATAATGTGTTCCAGATTACCCCTTCCGCCAGCGCTCTTGACTGCGCTAAGTATCCCAACGCCTTCCGCGTATGCTTCACCGACCCCGGTCAGGGTGTTGCGGCGGCTCAGTACATTGCGAACAACGCCCTTGCAAGCAAGGTGGCCGTTATTTATAACAGCTCCGACGCATATTCCAGCGGTATTTATCAGGCATTCGTCGAAGAAGCCGCAAATCAGGGCATTGAAGTTTCCACCGAGCAGGCTTTCACCGATGACAATAAGACCGACTTCTCCGTTCAGCTTCAGAAGGTTCAGGAAAGCGGCGCGGAGCTTCTCTTCCTGCCCATTTACTATCAGGAAGCCGCTCTTATCATTCAGCAGGCCAAGCAGAAGGGCATCGAAATTCCCACCTTCGGCGGCGACGGTCTTGACGGTCTTATCGAGCAGCTCGGCGAGGATAAGTCTCTTGCCGAAAATGTAATGCTTCTTACGCCTTTCGTCGCTTCCGCGGACGATGAGCAGACAAAGACTTTCGTTGCGGCATATCAGGCTCTCGGCAACGAGGAGGTTCCCAACCAGTTTGCGGCGGACGGCTACGACGCGGTTCTCGCTATGATTGAGTGCTTCAAGGACAACACCGATATGCTTGACAAGGACGCTTCCGAAATCTGCGAATTTCTTAAGACAAAGATGACGCAAATCAGCGTTAGCGGTCTTACGGGCAATATCAAATGGACAGCCGACGGCGAACCCACAAAGGAGCCTATCGTCGTTAAGATTGTTGACGGCGCTTATCAGGTGCTGTAAAGAGTTGTAAAAACCGACTTTAATATGCGCCCCCGAAACGGGGCGCATATTTTTTCGCAAAATTTAGGGGGAATCGCTATTGGGCGATTCCCCCTATAAAATTATCATTCAATTTTATCCTTTATCCGGCGTTCTCACTCTGCGTCACTCTACGTCGATAAGGCCGTAGTCTCCCTGCTTTCTTTTATAAACAACAGCGGCGGCGTCGGTTTCGGAATTGAGGAAAACATAGAATTCATGGCCGATAAGATTCATCTGAAGCACGGCTTCCTCCGGACTCATCGGCTTAATATGGTGGGTTTTTGTTCTCACAATACGGATATCCGTATCCGAGCTTTCGCTGGCATCCACAAAAAATGTTTCCGGAGCGGAAATATCCAGCCCCTGACGAAGCCTTCTGGCAAGGCGGGTTTTATTTTTGCGTATCTGCCTTTCAATTGCCTCGACATTTTCGTCAACGGCGTTATATACCTCCGTGTCTCTTTCCTCGGCACGGTAAATCATGTCGCCGGAGTTTATGGTAACTTCAACAATTTTTTCTTCGCGCTGTTCGCTTATAACCACATTTGCTTCCGCGCTGTCGTCAAAAAACTTGCCCAGCTTGGAAACCTTTTTTGCAATCATGTCTTTTTTTTCATCTTCAACCTTAATCTTTCTTGTGTAAATGTTGATTTTCATGGTTTTTCCTCCTTGCAGTATTTTTCGGGTACACCTACCCTTTGTAATATTATACAACATTTTTTGCTCAAGGTCAATAGCATTTTGTTAACATTAGCCAAAATTTTTCGCAAAAATTTTTTCGGCAAAGGTTATTTTACGCGAATACCGCCGCGCAAGGGCTGCTTATGAGCGCGGTAATGGAAATTTAACAATTTATATGTTGACGGAAGGGGCTTTTTTTGTTATAATACAAAATAGATAAAAATGTATCTTTTCAGAAAGGGTTGTGAAAAAATGAAAAAAGCAGTTTCGGGCATACTTTCCGCGTTTATGTTAGTCTCGGGCTTTTCGGCTTTCGCGGAAAATAACGCTTTTGAAAATGACGGAAACGATTTTGAGATTTTCAGTGTCGAGGATTATGATTTTGACGCTTTGGAAAAGGAATCCCACGATATTGAGGCCATCGATATCGATACCGAAGGAAGCTATACCCCGGGCCCCGGCGTTTCGGGCGCCGAGGTTCTCGACGCGGACGCCTTTGCCACGGTCAGCGCTCCGAAAATAACCTTTGAAAGCGTGCTGGAGGGTGTGCAGGTAACGATAACCTGTGCCACCGCCGGAGCAAAAATATATTATACCACCGACGGCTCCGCCCCAAGCGAATCGTCGGAAAGCTCCGTCCTTTACGACGCGGACAACCCTCCTGTTTTGGACAAGGCGGGGTCGTACACTATAAAGGCCGCCGCGTATTATTCCGGCTCGGGAAGCTCAACCGTAAGCGGCGCCAAAACTGTTTACAGCTGCGGCTTCGATATAGACCAGTCAAATCTTATAAGCAAAACGCCTGTTTATTCCACCTCAACCGGCGAAACTATGTATATTAAACTGTCTATCAACGGCATCTCCTCGGACTACAGAGTTTTTTACACTACCGGCGATTCCATCATTCCCGACACTTCCTCCGAGGAATGGAGCGGCTATTTGTCTATTTACAAGCCCACAAGGCTCAATTTTAAAATTTACCGCGTCGGCTATGCTCCCACAGAGGTGCGTTCGGTAATTGTAACCGACGACTCTTGGAACAGCATTGAAACTGTTGCGAAGCCTGAGGTTAAGACAGTGTCATATGTAGGCTCCAAAAGGGTCTACTTTATAACCGAAACGGCGGACGCCGATGTGCGTTATATTATTTCCGATTCTCCCATAAACGACAATCTCTATATGTCCAACACGCTTTCCATTAAGGAAACGGGTATGCTTGACACAAGCTCCAACTACCCCGGAGAAAGGTATATTTCCATCAATAAGGCCGGCACATATTACATAAAGGCCTACGGCGTTAAGGACGGCTGCTACGACAGCGACCCGACCGCCAGTATGACGCTGGAAATCGGCACATGCCCCTCTCCGACCATATTGGTATCGGGTTCAAATTCCAGCACAACGAGAACAATTACAATCACCAAGGGCAGTACGAGCGATACCGTTTACTACACCATTGACGGAACGCAGCCCAATTCCACCAAAACAAAATATACCAAAGCCTTCAGCGTAAACAGTCCTACCGTGCTGAAGGTCATTGAGGTGCGCAGCGGCTATGTGAGCAGCCCCGTCACGACTAAGGAAATATACATAGGCGGCGAGAAGCCCGCCGTTACGGTTGCCACCCCGCAGCATAAGCTGGACGCCACCTCGTCTACCGGCGCAAAAACTCTGTCAATATCTTGTGAAACCGAAGGTGCCGAAATACATTACGCCCTTTTGCCCTATTCCGACGAAAACAAAGAATATGTTCCGACTCTCAGCGATACTCTTTATACAGGCCCTTTCACCATTAATACAACCGGAAATTATTATCTTCTGAGCCGCGCTTATCTGGACGGTGAAGGAAGCGGCCTTGCGAGAAGCAAAATAGAGGTTACAATTACCGGCGTTACCGAGCTGGATCCTCCCGTGGCGTCGGTAAAGGAAGGCCATGTGCAGAGCATAGGCACAAAGGGCGTAACCCTGACAGCCCTTGAAGGCAGCAAGATATACTACTATGTTGTGGATCACCAGATTACTGATGAAGAAGCTAAGGAGCTTCCCGAAATACCAACAGACAGCGACCACCTTTACACCTATCCCGTTACAGCCGTTCAGGACTGCACTATAGTATGCAAGGCCGTCTATACAAATACGGACGGTTCGGTAGTCGAAAGCATACGCAAGGGATATAAAATAGGTGTTACCGGCGGCCCCTTAACGCCGCCCAAGGTAAGCGAGGTAACAATAAACACCGAATCCTCCGGAAGCGGCATAAACATTTATATTGCCTGCCCCGACAGCGAAGCCGATATATTCTATGTGTTTGACGACAATCCCTCCACCGTAGCCACAACCGGAGACAGCGAATATGTTAAAGGCTCCCCCATAGCCGTAATCTCCGACGGATATCTTCACACCGTTGCCGCCAAGCCCGGCTGTGAATTTACAACCCAGACCTTCACCGTAAGCGCCAACAGGACGGCGACGCCCACTGTTGAAATAAACCATTTCAGCGGAACTACATACGCGGCGATGTTCAGCTGTGAAACTCCGGACGCTGTATTTTACTGGACTACGGACGGCAGCGATCCGACCACCTCCAGCAGCTCCGGCTCTATGGCTCCCGTGACTTTCGGCCAGACCCTGAAGGTAATGGCGGTGGCTCCCGGCTACGGCCCCAGCGAAATTGTGGCAAAGGTAGTGGGCGCCACAGGGGACGAGCAGTGCGAAGCCGTTAGCTCCTCCGTTCTCAGCGTTATGGGCGGAAAACTCGTAATGCTTTCTTCCGCGACGGAAAGCTCCCAAATTTATTATACCACCGACGGCACCGACCCCGCCGTAAGCGGAACGCTTTACGACGAGAGCGGTATTATGCTTGAAAAAGCCGGAACCTTCCAAATCAAGGCCGTAGCCAAAAGGGACGGCTATAAGGACAGTGATTTGCTCACAATTGAAGTGTCTCTCGAAGCTCTCCCCACGCCAAAAGTCGGAATAAATCAATACGACTATTATTACAGAGCCATGATAAGCTTCTCAAGCGACACACAGCTTCCCGAAAGCTACAGTCTGTATTATGAAATGGACGGCGTTCAAACAACGTACACCGGTGAATTTTCCATAGAAAAGAGCTGTCTGTTCTCGGCTGTGATAATGTCTCCCGGCTACGCTTCGGGAAAATTCGGGCCGAGACTTATAGAGCTTCCCGGCGACGATGTTGTAAGAACGGCAATGGGCGTTAAGCTTTCGGACGACGAGCTTTATATAGACGGAGGAAAGCTGTTTGAGCTTACCTGCGGCACCGAGGACGCTCAGATATATTATGCTTTCGGCAAAGGCGTGAAGCCATATATTCTCTATACCGGCCCCATTCATATAACCGACAGCGTTACAGTGGTTAATACCGTAGCCAAAAAGGAGGGAATGACAGACAGCGGTCAGGTTCCGTTTACGGTAAAAAATGTATACACCGCGGCCTCTCCTTCGGCCTCTGTTCCCACCAACAGCACTGTCCCGTCCGGAACAAGGATTGAACTTATTACAGATGAATTTTACAATGCGGCCATAAAGGAAAATTCTTACGGCTATATACATTACACTCTTGACGGCACTCAGCCCACTCTCGATAGCCCCGTGTATACGGAGTCCATTGAAATAACCGATGATACCCTTATCCGAGCCGCAGCTTCGGATATCGGCTATATGCTCAGCGATACGGTTGATTTATATTATACTGTCGAGGGGCAGGAAAAGGCAATTACGATTGATACCTCCGGACTTACCCGCAGCAACGATGTCGTGTCCGGCACGGTAAAGGCGGATATCGGCGGAATTGACGTAACCGGCGGAAAGGCCGTTGCCGCTCTTTATAGCGGCGATGAGCTTTTGCAGGCTAAAACGGCGGACCTTTCCGAAAGCGTTTCCTTTGATTTTGAGGTAATAACCTACGACAGCATCATCGTTAAAGTGTTTGTGTTTGAAAACCTTGAAAGCCTCGCTCCGATATGCGAAAATTCTATAATGGTTTTTCCGGCAGCACAGTAAGCTTTCGTACCGGAATAAAGGCATTGGAGCGTATGTCCTTACTCAATTGCCGGAAGTAATGAAAAGAAAGGGCTTTGTTAAAGCCGTTCTTTTCACCAACCAAGAAAATGTAACGGCACAAAAGTGTTATCGAAAATGCGGATTTGCATTTCCTCTCGTTTCAATTTTAGGGTATTTTTCCATTTAGCATTTCTTGACTGTTCAATGGTACGGCATTTGTACGAAGCATTTGCCGTACCCTATTTTTTACGCGTAGCAAAATAGATGACAAGTACGAAAATACATAGAAAAACAAGCTTATGAACGTATGTTTTTTGGCTTACTTTTGTATATATTTTGGCGGTTGATAGTTTAGCTGTTTTTCGGCTGAAATTGAGAACAGTTACAGGCCGTATAACCACACTGTTTATTGAGGTTTTTGGCATTGGTTCAAAATTATTCTTGCAAAATGCAAAAAAATGTGATATAATATTTTCAAAAGGATAAAAAAAGAGAAAGTTTGCAGGTGATTTTATATGGACAAAATGCCGAAAATATGGGAAGACTTAATTAATTCCGAAAGCGGACTTCCCGTTGTGGTACATTCTCTTCAGCGAATAATGGACGGGCGGTATCAGGTAGACGCCGAAAGCGTACACGATGAATTTGAGCTTGTTTATGTTCAGCACGCATCAAGAGCTCATTTTGAAATTGACGGTAAAAACGTACCCATTCATAATCACGACCTGCTTTTGATTAAGCCCCGGATTCCCCACCGACTGAATGTTGACAGCGACAATCCCTGTCAATTTTGGGATCTTAAATTCTGCTTCATGAAGCGTAATGAAAGCCGTGTCGCTTCGGTAAGCCTTGATGAATTTCTCAGCTTTATTTCCGACAAAGAAACGGGCGGCTATTTTACACTTTCAAGCATATACCGCAGCAACATAGTAAACGCCATGCAGCAGATAATGCAGGAAACCAAGGAGCCCGACGAAGCCAGCGACTTTATGAAAAGCCTGTTGAGCATGGAGCTTTTCGTATGGCTCAGCAGAAGCCTTAAGGCTCAGTGGGAAAGTTCTCTTGCCACCAAGGGTGATAAGCTTCAAGAGCTTTTGGAAGCCGCAAAAAATTATATACTGGAAAACTATTACACGGATATTTCTTTGGACGACATATCTAATTACGTTTATATTTCCACAAGTCATTTTGCCCGCGCCTTTAAAAAGCAGTACGGAATAAGCCCCATACAGTACCTTTTGAGCGTACGAATCCAGAAGGCCAAAACTTTGCTTGAAGAAACGAACCGAAAGATTGGCGATATCGCTATAGATGTCGGCTTCAGCGCACAGCAGCGCTTTAACGATATTTTTAAAAAACAGATAGGTATGTCGCCCAGCGAATACCGCCAACAATATAAGGCCAGCATTACAAACCTGCCATCGTAATCTGACGCAAGCAGCCATTTAATTCTCCATTTTTCCCCAATTATTTTCAATTTTTTATTGACAACGACAAAATATATGGGTATAATATATTGTGACAAGCAAGGTTAAAACACACAATATTTTGATTTTTGTGAGTTTGGAGGAATTGTAATGGCATCATATAGAAATCTCGACGATATGGGGCGCATAGTCATACCGTCGAAAATTCGCGAAAGGCTAAAATGGGATGCAAAAACAAAGCTTGAGATTGAGGTCAGCAAAAACCAAGTAATTATTAAACGTTCCGATGACTGCTGTATGCTTTGCGGCAGCACTAAAAACGTATTATCCGATTTTGGCGTGTGTAGAAAATGCGCCGAAAAAATTTATGAAAAAATAGCTGAAGAAATCGAATAAATGCAAACCGTTAAGCGCCGCGTCGAACATTGCTTTTCGACGCGGCGTTTTTTCATGTATTATTCAAAAAAAATTTACAAATTTCAAGAACAAATGTTTGCATTTTTTTCGGTGTTGTGTTATAATATATGCGAGGAGTGATTTGTATGCCAAATTACGAAAAGCAAAAGAAAATTTTGGAGTATATTGAGCAGTATTCAAATATAAACGGATATCCCCCCACGGTGCGTGAAATCGGCGCGGCTGTAGGGCTTAATTCTCCCTCTACGGTTCACGGATATCTTCAGCGGCTGGAGCGGGACGGCAAACTGGAAAAAGGCGAGGGTAGCTCCCGTGCGCTCAGATTGAAGGGCGGCACGGGGTTTAAGGGCGGGCAAAATATTGAAAAGGAATTTCTTGAGGTTCCGGTTATTGGCCGTGTAAGCGCCGGCCGGCCCATTCTTGCCGAGGAAAATTTTGAGCGCACCTTTCCCCTGCCTATGGACTTTGCCCGCAACGCGGACCTTTTCATGCTGAAGGTTCAGGGCGAAAGTATGATAAACGCCGGTATTTTCGACGGGGACTACGTTGTGGTTTCTCAGCAGCCCGTAGCCAACAACGGTGAAATTGTGGTGGCTCTGATTGATGACAGCGCTACTGTCAAGACTTTTTACAAGGAAAACGGGCATTTTCGTTTGCAGCCGGAAAACGATTATATGGAGCCGATTATAGTAAACGAAGTAAGTATTTTGGGCAAGGTTGTCGCCGTATTCAGAAGTCTGCTGTAAAAAAGTGGGGTATTTTAAATAAAAAACGTCTCTCTGCGTTTTAAATAGCGATGCCTTGATAGAATAGGCCAAATTTTTTGTGCGCAATATTGCGGCTCTAACTGCGATGCAGCTTCTTTTCTTATCTATATAAGCTATTATTGTCTTGAGTTTTACTCATGATTATCCTCCTTTGATTTTTATGCGGTTTCTAACTTGCGTTTATTATATCATGGGAGGATTTCTTTTTCCACTTTTATCTAAAGATTTTTTGGCTCCACCTGCACAGCAGGTGGTTTATTTTCCGCTATACAACGAGAACGGGGCAGCCTTACGGCTGCTCCGTTCTTAAAAGTCAAATATTACATCTCATATAAGGGGAACTAAATCGCGCCTTTTTCGTGTTTTTTAGTTCGCCATACCGGACTGTTCCATATTTTCTACCAGATTCTTCTGTACGCAGAAGTATACAATAAGCAGAGGAATAAGGAATATAATCACGGCGGCCTGCTTTACGGCATCGAACGCGAAGGATGACGCCGCCGGAGCGTTATACCAAGTTTGCACAGCCGTAACGATGGTATCCGACTGGGTTTGAGCAAACTTCTGGGACAGCCGAACCGAAGCGAAGGGGCCTTCCGGGAAGAAATAGCCTGTGTAATATGTGTCGCCGTAGTTCCATACGAAGGAGAGGATAAGCACCGTCATAATCGTAGGAACCGCATTGGGAAGAGCTATTTTGAAATACGTCTTATAGAAGCCGCAACCGTCGATAAGAGCCGCTTCTTCAAGCTCCTTGGGAAGTCCCATGAAGAACTGGCGGAACATATAAATAAACATACTCTGTTTCAGCCCGAAGCCGAATATTGCCAAGATGTAAAGTGTCGCCGGTTTGTTGATAAGGTCTATGGTATCGCCCGTAAACAGCTTAAACAGACCCAAAACATCAAAATTCTTGAATCTCAGGTACTGAGATATAAGCAGTGACTGGTCGGGTACGCAGAAGGTTATGATTACCAGCGCAAAGATTAGCGCTCCGCCGGGAATCTTGATTCTGCCCAGAACATAACCTGCCATAGCGCTTACAAAAACCTGAATGACCGCTATGCTCGCCGCATAAAGCAGTGAAAGAAGCATTATTGAGAAATTACCGTATACCAGTCTTATAGCCGCCTTAAAGCTTACAAGCGACAGCCGCTTGGGTACCCACACGATATCGGGGTTACCAAGATCCTCAACGTTGTTAATTACCGAGGGAATAAGCTTTATGATGGGGTAAAGGATTGTGAAGCACATACCTATGATAAGGGACGCCGCAAAGATTTTGACGATAAGATTCTGGAAGTACCTTTTTCTGTGGAGAGGATCGGTAATGGAATTGTCGTTCCATTTTTCCTTAAACCAAGCGCCAACGCCAACCTTATTCTTTTTAACATTACTTGCCATAGTCTAACTTCACCACCTTTAACAGAATAAACATCAGCAACAGCAACGCTATAACCACGTTAAGCATGAAGCATACCGACAGGGCGCTTCCGACGCCTATCTTATTGCTGTTGAATGCGAAGGAGTAGATTTCCTGAGATATTGAGGACGCCAGGAACAGGTCTACCAAAGTATAAACGAATACGAACACTGTGGTGTTGCCTACCATCGGGAAGGTTATCTTCCAGAAGGTTTCGTAAGTGGTACAGCCTTCAATTTTGGCAACCTCGTAAAGAGCGGGGTTTATAGACTGAAGCGCTGCCAGATACATAAGCGTCTGAACGCCGGCCTTGGAAACGATGGTGAAGATGTCGCTTATGATGCCCACTATAAATGTGATAACATTTGCCGGCAGGAAGCTATTCGTCGTGAAAAGACTCATAAGGAAGCCCGTTTCCTCCGTAGCCGTTGTGGTTACCGCCGTTATGTCGCCGCCGGTAGAAACGGCCATCATATCCGTTACTATTGTCAAGCCAAGCACTATGGGAAGGAAGAAAATAACTCTCACAACTCCCCGTCCCTTATATTTGGCGTTTACCAAAAGCGCACAGAAAAGGGAGAAAATTACTATCAACGGTGTATTTACCAGAACGTCGGAGTTTTCGTCCGAGAAAACTCTGATAAATTGTTGAGATTTTGTGGAAACCTCGGTGTTGAACAAATCAAAATAGTTGTCTGTTCCCACAAATGTCATTTCCATACCGCCATTGTCGCCTACCTGAACATCGTTAAAGGAATAAATCACGGTATTGACAAGCGGTATCATAAAGAACAGCAGGAAGCCGATTATCCACGGGGCTAAGAAAACATATCCGTTTATCTTCTGGGTGGTGCTATAGGTAAGGGGCTTTCTCGTTTTCTTCTTTGTCTGAGCTTGAGTTTCTGTTTTCATTATCTATCCCCTCCTTCCAAAATGAGATAACTCTGAGCGGCTATTGGACCGTACTCGGTGTTGACCTCAAAGGTATTGTAGTTTGTTATTACCTTAACTCCGGTGTCGTAGGTCGTTTCGTAAACCTTATCGTCAAGAACACAGTGAGCCTTGATCTTTGTTGTTCCTATCTTCGCAAATTCATCCTTGACAGTAGAGTATACTTCCTTGATTTCATCGGCAAAAATGGAATATTCTGTAGCAAAGAGCTCATTGTAGTTTGCTTCCTTAAGCTGGTCAACCTTCTCGTATGTAATCGTATACTTGGGGAAGGAGGCAAGCTCAAGAGCCTGAAGTATAAAGTAGTCCTTGTTGGAGGAGGATGTGTTCACGCTGAGCGTTGTATAATCCGTAAGCCCGTTAAGCACAAGCTGGCGGAAGGGAACGTTTTCCTTGATAAGACCGTAGTCGCTGCTCTCACGGGATACATCAGCGCTTATCTTAGCATACTTCACACGGTTTGCATTGGGATTGTAAAGTATAAGATTTCTTTCTGTGCCGAGCGTCTCCAGTGCGTTTTGGATTATTTCTTCGCCCTGATACGGACTGCACTCATCACTGTCGCTAAGATTTTCATAGTAAAGACTTCCCAGATCGCCTATGCCCAAATTTTTATATGCCTTAGCGCTGCTGTCGAACTTATTGACAACATATGTAAGATACTTGGGCGCCACCGTATAGAATCCCTCAGAGCCTGTCTCATTAAACTCGCCTGTGGGAATGTAGTAGCTGAAGGTTTCAAGGGGATCGCCGTTGAAGGTTATAAGAGCGTGCTTCTTGGGATTGAATGAAGACGAATCTCTGTAAACCTCGGAAGGATTAACTGTAAGGTAAAGGCTATCCCAGTTATCGCTGAGGAGCTTATCCAAATCGCTCTTGTTTCCGTTTTTACCCGTGAGCTTGGCGGAACTGTTAATGGTGTTGTAAATACCGCCGTTAAAGGCTCCCTTATAGCTTATTACCTTATCTACGTCCTTAAGATCCTCGAGGATTTCTTCCAATTCCTTATAGCTTGTCATTGAAACCGTCTTATCATAAGGAATTCCGAGAACGCGATCCTCAACCTTAAGCGAGGAAATTACGTCAATAAACATTTTGGGAGCTTCCTCAAACGATTCCTTAAGCCCTTCCGTTTCAATGAGATAGTCTCTGTAGGACTGGCTCATTGTATAATAGTTGGCATTGTCAACATAAAGCTTATAGCGGACTCTGCAATCAAAGTCGAAGCTTTCTGTTGTTGCCGTGAACTTAGCGTCACTGTCGCTGTAAGGCCCGAACACCTTAACGTTGCTTATCTGCATTACATCAAAGCTGGGATATACCTTATTATAAGGAGCGTCAGCGTCGCTGTTTTCACCGGCCGCGAGACGAACATTTATCTCCGCGGTGGTATCTCCGCTTTCGATTATACCCATAAAGCCGTTATAAGGCTTTTCGGTTTCTTCGGTTTCGGATTGTTCTTCCGCTTCTTCGGCTGCTTCTTCGGTTGCTTCTTCGGCAGGTTCGGCTGTTTTGGCAGATTGTTCTTCTGTTTCTTCGCCGGCCTCCTCTTCGGCCGCTTCCTCTTCGTTTTCGGAAGCTTCCTCTTCGCCTTCTTCGCCTTCCGCGGCTTCGCTATCCTCTTCCTTTTCCGGTTCCTCGGCCTTTACCTTTCGGTCGGCCATACTGCCCATACCGAATACGGGCATTGTAAGATTTTCTCTAAATTCCGACTGCTGATAAACAGTGTCGTAATAAGTGTTGTTGTAAACAGGGCGGGTATATTCCGTATAGCCGCTGTCGTAGCTGTTCAGGTCAAACAGAGCGCCGGAGCCGTCGGGAACAAATACGAAGCCGTCGTCTGTTTCGTCGGATTTTACCATACCGAAGTTCGGAAGCAAATCAATTGACTTAAGCTGATAGTCCTCGTTTCCGGAGACAATCTTCCCTGTAGGTATATTTACCACAAGGTCGCCGTTGTCAAGAGTAAATTCCGCGTAAACGGTAAAGTTGGGATTTTCGGTCACCTCGAAGGTAAATCCGAATTCCTCACTGTCCTCGCGGATAAGGTCTATGTTGTAGCCTACATTCTTGCTGAGATCAATGAGAATATTTGTCGCTGAAACGGGAGGCGTGCCGGAATACTTATTGTAGTAAGATTCGCCGTCATCGGATATAGCGTAAATCATTTCAAGCGCCTTGTCATAATTGTCCCTTGTATCCTGATCTATTTTTCCGTCCTCAAGGAGTTTATCTGCCTTTTCCACGAAATATTCCTCGTAGCGTTCTTTATTTACCTGTTTAGGCATATATTCCTCAAGGTTTGTGGATTCCTCGCTCTTAAAATTGAGTTCGGCTCTGAAGCCGTTTTCTATTCTTTCAAGAGCGTATCCGACATTGTTTCCGTCATCATCCTTGTCGGCCACACAGTAATCATAGCCGCTCCAGAGCTTTTCCGCGCCGGCTCCGTCTATATATGTGATGGAGATGGGGCCGGAGGCTATGGATTCGGACTCGTCTGTCTCGCTTACGGAGGACCAATATGTCTGAGTAGCAACATCCACAACCTTTATATCCAGCGTCTGGGGATCTACGTAAAGCTGTTTTCCGCCGTTTTCGGCTACAAGAGTTTCTTTATCTCTGTTGTCGATAGCTCCCTTGTTTTCCGAAAGCTCACTTCCGGAAACTTCGGGAAGATTCGAGGCCTTCATGCTCGTCTGAGGCAGCCATGATACGAAGCTAACTACCAAGAACACAGCCACGATAACGCAAACAATTTTCATCAAGCTTAAATTCTTTAAGAAGTTTTTCATATCACTCACACCCTTTTCATTAATTCTGTTCCGAAAGCGTAACAGAAAGATATAACCTTCTGAATAAGCGTAATGTAAAGAATTGCCAAGAATATAATTATGATTGCCGCCACAAAGGTCGCAATAATCATAACCACATTGGTCGCCGCCGTATACTCATGAGCGGTAGCCAGCCCGGCAAATACAAGGAAGGCGAAGTATACTACGCCGAAGCCGCTTATTGCCGTAAGAATGGTTGCTTCCTCAGCGGTAACAACATTGCTGAGTATAACAACTACCGCGTCAAGTACAAGCTTGGGGAACAGCGCATATGTCACAACAGTGAATATGTCCGCAAACTTACCGCTTCCCTCAAAGATGGCCGTTACGCTCCAGTTGCTTACGCAAAACAGAATGTACGGGAAAATTCCGAAAAGGAAGGTGGTAATGCTGTTCATTCTGAACATTGGGTTGTCATTCATTATAAAGCCCGTATACTGGTACTTTATAATACTTAGCAAGCCGTAAAGCACAAGGATTATTGCACCCATGGCCGCGTTTCCCTTGCCTCTGAATCTCACCTCATAGAATCCATCGAACGGGTGGGTAATGACGTGCATCAGATATTTAAAATCTTCCAATAACTTTTTCATCATTCTCACCTCATTATAATTCTTCTAATTTCTTCTGCTGCCGCGAGTACTTGACTTCTGTCCAGATTACCCAAATAACAAAGGCAAGGAATATAATTCCGAATATGGCGAAATACTTTTGAATTATAAGGTTGCGATAGCCGGCAAACGCCTTGGAGTAGTAAGTTTTATCATTGCCGAGCTTAAAGTAGTACATCGCTTTTTCATATTCGTCCTGCATATAATAGTTCTTGCCGATTGAAACATAGGCATGGTCATAGTTGGCATTCATCTGGACAACCTTTTCATTCAGCTCGGCAGCGGTGCTGAAGTCGCCGTTGAAGTATTTTTCCTCAGCCGTAAGCACAAGGCTGCCAAAATCGGTGGGCGTGAACACAAATGCGCTCGCAAGCTTACTGTCGCCGATAATAAGGTCGTTGCCGTTCCAGCAGATTGAGGTTGGAGTGTTGAAGGTTCCCTTAATATCGCCCTCTCCGCCGAAAACCGTCAGCAGATTACCGTCGAAGTTATAGAGGAAAACTCTGTTGGCCGAGGTATCAAGGAGAGCATATACTCCGTAATCGGAAACAGCTATGTCAGCGAAAGTACTCTTTGTGCTTTCCGAGGCCTTCGGCAAATCGCCGAGCTGCTCACTGTAGCCGTATTTTCGGAGAACGTTTTCGCCCTTGGCGTTGAAACGGAAAGCCATCTCCTCAGACGCCGTATCGGTTGTTACGGCGTATACGAAGCCGTCGGAGTCGGTCTGTACGTTTACGAACGCGGGAGCATATGTTTTGCTCATCTTCTCTTTCTGCTCATCGGAAGCTATGGATTTCCAGAAGTAATCGATAAAGCTTACGGTCGGAGAGTTTACGCCGAAGTAGCGGGAAAAACTGCCGTCTTTATTAAGCTCTATAATACCTTCTGTGCTGCTTTTTACAACAATGAACATTCTGCCCGCGTTATCCACGGCAATCTTGGACGGTACAAACTCTGTAGAGCCTACCATGTTTTCGGGCTTTTCGATTACCATATCCATTGTATAGGTTTCCGGGTTAAGCTGGAACACCCTGCTGTTGCCCGTATCGCAGATATATATGTGCTCGTCATTGGCGTAAACGCCTTCGGGAGCGCTTAGTATAGCCTGCTTATTATCCTTGTTTGTAACGATTTTGCCATCAGCATCACGTATAACCTTTATTTCTCGAATAAGGTTATACTCCTTATCGAGTACAAACACCTCGTTTGCCACGGCATCCGCAATGTATATGCGGTCACCGTAAACGTAAACATCGTCAACGCTTTTTATTACCGCGCCTTCAACGCTGTCGGTATTTATTACTCTGGAGAACTCAAAGGCGTTAACGCTTTCGTTAGCGCTTCCCCAGTAGTCGTAGATGTAACTGCTGTCATCGGTATGCTCAGCATAAGCGGTTGCAAATGTGAAGCATAAAAGACCAAGCAGTACCAAACTGAAAATTCTTTTCGTCATCACTATGCACCCCCTTAATCCTTCATGCCCGAGCTTGCCATCGTTTCGATAACGTTGCTCTGAGAGACTACGAATACCGCAACGGGAACAACGAGCATAATCAAGTTAACCGCCGAAGATACGCCTGTTCTTACGATACCGGAGCTTACAATCTGGCTCAGCGCATAAGTTACGGGCTTAAGCTTTTCGGTATAGATGAAGTTCCCGCCGGAAGCTCCCCAAAGGGACTGGAACGACATGATTATCGCGGTTATCCATGCCGGCTTGCTCAGCGGCATTACAACCTTCCAGTAAATCCCAAATTCGCTTGCGCCGTCAATTCTTGAGGATTCAAGAAGCGACATCGGTATATGCACCATGTTGTTTTTCATGAGGTAAAGGCACAGTGTCGAGCCTACGGCCGGAAGAACAACCGCCCAGTATGTATCGACAAGACCAATCTTGCTCATGATGATGTAGTTGGGAATAGCCGTTACGGTGCTGTTGAACATCAGGGAGTATGTGATGAGGCTACTCATCGCCCTGCTGCCGGGGAAGGTATACTTCGCAAGCGGATATGCCGCCATACTGCCGAATATAACCGTTCCCGCCGTACCGAGGAACGTTATGAAAACTGTGTTGAAAATGTACCTGCTGAAGGGAACCCAGCTGTTGCCGACAATCTGGAACAAGTCGCGGAAGTTGTCGAGAGTCGGGTTTACAACGTAAAACTTCGGCGGGAAAAGGAACACTTCGTTCAGGGGCTTAAAGGCGTTCACAACAATCAGCCAAAGAGGAAGAATTGAGAACAGACCGAAAGCGGCGAGGAAAATTGTAAGCGCGATGTCCACGCCCAAAGAACGGTTGCGGCGAGTAATTTTACGGTGATCGAGGTAACCTTTAATCTTTTTAATAGGATTGAACATAAATTACTCACCAACCCTTCTCAGAATTTTCTGAACCAAGATATTGGCAAACAGCATTATGAAGAACAATACCATAGCTATCGCCGAAGCGTAGCCCATTTCATAACGGGTGTTGCCATAGTCGTTAAGGTGGGTTATAATGGTATGACCGGCATAGTCAACCGACGGGAAGCCGGCAAGCTCCGTGGAAATTGAGCCGACGGACAGCGAACTGGTTATCTGCATAACCGCACCGAACATCAACTGAGGCTTCATTGAGGGAAGGGTTATGTACCAAAGCTCCTGCCAACGGTTCTTTATGCCGTCGATTGCGCCCGCCTCGTACATGGTTTTGTCAACCGACTGAAGACCCGCGATGAAAGACAGGAACGATACGCCGAGGCTCAGCCATAGCTGAACTATAATCAGTATCGGCATAATATATTCCGACGTTTCAAACCATAGAATCGGGCTGTCGATTATGCCCCAATTCAGCAACCACGCATTTATGTAGCCGTACATATCGGAGCTGAAGAGCAGCTTCCAGATTGTGTAGGCGTTACCTGAAATCGAAGGCGCGTAAAACACCAGTGTCAGAAGTGCGCGGGGTATGGGAGGAAGCTCATTGATGAGCCATGCGAAAACGAAGCACATCAAGTAGCTCACGGGGCCGGTTACAATTGCGAAAAACATTGTGTTCTTCAGGGCTATAAGGAATACATCATCGAAAACGATAAGGTTTACGTAGTTGCTAAGCCCCACAAAATCAGGCAATTGCAGCATATTAAAGTTTGTGAAGCTCATAACCATTGAAACCAAAACGGGAATAGCCGTGAAGCAGATGAATATGAGCGCAAAGGGAAGAATCATGAGATATTTTGCCTTATGAAGCTTCCAAGCGTTTGACCATTTCATCGACTCAAGCTTTTTTTTCGGCTTTTTTACAACTGCTTCCTTACTCAATTTTCGTCACTCCCTTCTTCGTGATATTCTTCATCCTCTATATAGGAAAGGTCGAATTCTTTTCTCTTTGTCGAAAGCTCTTCATTGATTTCCTTAACATTTACATAGAGCGCCTCACGCGGGTTTTGACCGTCGGTAACAACGTTATCGTAAGCGTATGTTATCATACGGCTTGTCATGTAATAGCCGGGAACATCGGGAACGCCCTTTGTGTTGTCGAACTGTTCAAGCAGCATATCAGCCTGAGACGCCGACCACGGAAGCTGGCGCAGAACATTCTTGTTCGCCGTCGCGTAACGCGCGCCGCTGCCCAATGCAGCCTCGATTGTCTGGGCATATTCAACCTGCGTATCGTCGGAAAGCCACCACTTAAGGAAGCTCCAGCCTTCATCCTTGCGCTTGCTGCTGTTGAGGATTACTGTGTGAACAGAGGTTGCGACCGCGGTATTGTTAATGCTGCCGTCCTCATTTTGGTATCCGGGAAGCGGAGCGAAGCTCCAAAGACCCTTTATTTCGGGGGCGAATACCTCAAGAGTGTTATAAGTTGTATAATCCGCGATGCCGACAGGAATCTCGCCTGTTCTGAAACGGTTCGAGAAGTCAACCGATACGGGCAGCTTATAGGCCGTGAAGAATTCGCACAGCTTCTTAAACGCCTGCATCGCTTCTTCCTCGCGCAGACCGGACTCTATACCGTAATCGATATCAACTTCATTTTCGCCTAACGACGAAAGTCCGTAGGTATCCTTAATGTCGTCACGACCGAGATACATATCGCCGCCATACTGGTAAACCAGCGTACTGAGCATTGCGGTTGACGGCATATAGAAATCATAGTTGTTTATATGAAGAACGGAAATCATCTCTCCGACTTCCTCCCACGTTGTGGGAATTTCAAGACCAAGCTCGTCAAGAATATCCTCGCGGTAGAAGAGCATATTGAAGTTCTCGGTTTCGGGAAGCCCGTAAATTCCGCCCTGATATGTTACCGCCTCAATAGCGCTTGAATAGAAGCGGTCGGCCTGCTCCTGGAAATCGTCAAATTGAGAAAGATCCGCAATGGCGCCACGGGAAGCAAAGTCAATTACTGTTGACTGAGCCATGTTCAGCACAACGTCAGGTCCGTTGCCCGCCAAAGTTGCGGGAAGTATAACGCTGGACGGAATGAGCTGAAGGTTTACCTTCGTGTCATTCATCGGAGCATAGCTGTTATCAATCTGATTCTTAATGATATTCGCTTGGTCACGGCCCGTCTGAACCCATGCCTTCAGAGCTTCCTTGCTTTCGCCCTCATCGTCGGAAATCTGAGTTTCGTCAACGAAGAAAGTCGCAAAGAAGCGGATGGCTTCATTATACGCCGAAACAAGGAAGTTTGGCTCCGCGCTCTTGAGCTTTGCGTTGGGAGCGCTGAGGGTAAGACTGTCAACTTCAAGGGGCATTTCCGCAATGGAAAGCATCCATGTAGAAAGAGCGGAAACATTGCTCTTAAAGTCTGAAATTTCAGTTACAACCCTGTCGGGATCCTCGGCAAAGCGTTCAAGCTGGTTGGCAACCTTTTCGATATTAGTTGTGTTTGAGCCTTTTTCGCCCGTTATTTCAACCATCATGTCAACAATGTCGTTGAGGACTTTTGCCTGCTGGTTTACGGTTTTCTTAAAGTCCGTTATCTTATCGGCAATTTCATAGTCTATGTACTTATCGGGAACCGTACCCGTAATCTGAACAACTCTGAGGTAGAGATTGTTAAGCGACTGAACACTGGAATTAATCGCCGTATACGCTTCGGCAAAATCGCCGAGGCAGACATCAAGCGCTATTGTGTTCTCGCCTTTGTTGAGGTAAAGCATCAAAGGCTCGTTTTCATTGTCAACAAGCACATAATTCTGGAAGGAGCCCGAGAAATCAAAACCGATTTTCTTAGCTTCCTCAAAGGGGAGCTCGCCGTTTATCATAAGGCGGCGGTAGCTTTTTACACCGCGGTTGGTTGCCTGACGTCCGCGGAATGAAAGCTGATATAAGCCCGCCTCCGGAACATTGACCGTCCATTCAACCTTGTCGCCCGGCGTCTGCCAGTTTGTGCCGCCGAGAGTATTTAACAGCACATGCCAATGGTGGTAAGGAACCGTATAAGAGCTGGAATAGTCGCTTGTCATACCGATTGAGGACGAGGATTTGAGAATCTTTGTCACAACATCGTCGGTTCTTTCCGCCTGACCGGTGAGATTTTCGCCGGCATATACAGCCGCTCCGCTGTGTTCGGCGAGATATTTCTCGTAGCTTACCGCGCTCGGCGCCTCGCACAGCTCGATTCCGCTGATTTTAACAGCTTCCTTGGCCTCAATGAGCGATAATGTATGCTCGCCTTCCTCAAAATAGAAGGCATACGGGTTAAGCATACGATAGTTTACATCGGAGTAGAAGAATTCATGCTCTAACGGATTTCCGTTGTCGTCCGTTAAGACTTCCTTCGCCGTGGGACGGATTTCGCTTCCGTTCTTCTCTTCGATTTCACCTTCGTTGTTGAGCCACGTTCTTGCGAATGATATCTGTTTCATTCCGTCAAACAGCGTTTTGTCGTCAATTTTCATGCTTCGCTCCGGGGTGGCGTTGGTGCCGTCTACGGAATAATACTTAAACTTTAAGTTATAAAATCCGCTTTCGGGTACATTAAATGTCCATGTTATGTCGCCTCTTTCCGCCAGCGTCACTCCATCGCTGTCAACTTCAACGTCCATATCTTCGGTGGTATAATTTGTCAAATCAACATCAACAGTTGATTTCGCGTAATTATCTTCGCCGTCAACCCAGCCGTTGTCATCGAGGTATTCTTGGTAGTCTTCCTCAACATACTCGTCGGAAACACCGAGATTCGCCGTGGTGTCCTTTGAGCCGGGAAGAACAAACGCAAGAACAATCAGCAATAATATGACCGCAACAATGACGCCGACCACAATCAGGCGTTTTTTGGTCTTTGCTTCCATTTTGCTTACTCCCTCCGTTCAATTATTTTACTTCAATTTCAATTGTTACGCTTGTCTTGTTTCCGGCAAAATCCGTCACATATATTTCAACGGGGTATACGCCGGCTTCGGTTACATCCAGCATGGATACGTCGGCGGAAACATTGTCCTTTATATCTACGCCGTTTACGTCCTCGGCCTTTTCAACATAATCGCTCCACTTAACGGTAGAGGTGTCGGTATTAAGGCTTATGCTGCCTATATCTTCCTTAACGGCAAGGGTGGGAGGTGTGGTGTTTTCCTTATCGTAAACACACGCCTCGAACTGCGCTTCCTTCTTGTTTCCGGCATAATCCGTAAGAGTAACCTTTATGGCGTCGGCATACTTACCTGCATTATCAAAGTCAACCGCCGACGCGTCAACCGTCATCTTTCCGTCAAGCCATTCTTCTTCGGGAAGCTTCTCGCCATTTTCGTCCGTAGCGTCCTCGTCAACCGTTTTGCGTATCTGGAGCTTGCCGTCCTTCTGACGAATTTCGTATGTACCGTCAACATTATCGTCGGCCTTGAAGCATTCAGACCAGTCTATTTTTGAAACGTCGGTACCCTTTGCGAAAACGAGAGACTCGTTATCTATTTTACTTACGCCGGGGACAACATCGTCCACGACCTCGCCCTTTTTAAGAGCCTTTGAAATATTATCAAGCTTTTCATAAACGGTATTCTTGTTTGCCTCGATTGCGATTGTATACTTGGGCATTCCGCCG
Organism: uncultured Oscillospiraceae bacterium; assembly: GCA_964551215.1. Lineage (GTDB taxonomy): Bacteria > Bacillota > Clostridia > UMGS1883 > UMGS1883 > JAFLUQ01. Next base: position 30,423 of record CAZKBV010000002.1, read on the forward strand.
AAACCGTAAATAGACTTGCCCACGATTCCGCTCCATGTCCAGAAGGTATCGATAGCTTCGGAATAATCGTTTACGGGAGTAAGACCCATTTCTTGGAATATGCGCAGATTTGCGTCGCCGATTTCCGGATGGAATATATCCACGCCGAAGGCAAGGGCTTCCGCGGCGGCCTGCTTTTCACGGTACTCCTGTATGCTGTCCACTCTGCCGTAGGCCTTATAGAATTCGCTCTTATATGTAGCGTAGGCTTCAAGCGCGCGTTTGCTTCTTTCGTCGTCTATGCCTTTCATAAGTCCGACGCTGTCCGCCGCCGCGCTGAGTATTCTGTACTGAGACGAATCCGCGCTGAGACTGTCGGGTCTGGGGAAGGGGATGATGCCCATGCTTTGGCCTCTTTCGGCAAGAGACGCGCCCGCGTTATCCATCTGCCAACGGGCGACATTCGAGAACACCGTCTCGCCGTTGCAAAAGGCCGTCGTCGCTGTAAGCCAGCCGGAGTCTATACTGGTGTTGCTTACGGTTGAGCAGGAGATAAGCCCTGAATTTATCATTTTATCCATATATTCGATAGCCGTTTTTGCTTCGGAGCTGTCAAACGACATATTCGCGCCGTCGTAAACAGCCGCTCCGTTGGAGGCTATGGCCATAAGCGCCGCATAGGAATAATTTGTGTTAAACGGAACTATTTCGTTTGAGGAATTTACCGGCCCTTTCTTGCCGTTGTAATAGGCCTTTAGCTTTGTAAGATAATCCTCCATCTTGTTCCATGTCCACTCTCCGCTCTCGTAAAGATCCGACGGATACACGGTTTTTCCGTTTTCCTTAAGAGCGGGTACCGCCTCTATGTAATCAATATTGTAGCATATCGGCCATGTATTTACAAACAGGAGGTCTCTGTTCATAAGATAATAGCTTCCGAAGGTTTTGCCTATAGGTATCCATTCCTTATCCTCATTGCCCTCGCCGAAGAAAACATCATCAACGTATGGGTCGAGCTTTTGCAGAATGTTCTGAGCCATTATTGTTCCCTGAACGCCGTTCCACAGCACCGCGAGATCGCAATACGGATCCCCCGCAAGCACGGTTTGAAGAAGCAGCTGCTTAAGATCGCTTGAATACTGCGACCAAGTTATCTTTACGCCAAGCTCATCCTCAACGATTCCAAGCGCGGTTTCCGCTGCGTGAAGCTTATCCGGATCCATAGATGACTCGCCGGTGATTTCGTCCACCCAGGATGGGTCGTCCTCCTGCTGAGCATGAGTACCTATTACTATAGTCATTGCTTCCGTTTCGTCATTATTTCCGCCTGTGCAGCCGGTTATGGCCGTAACCGTCAGTGCAAGAGTAGCCGAAGCCGCAAGCAACGCTTTCCAGTTTAACCGCATTTTCCCACTTCCTTTTTTATTATTGTAGATTTGCACACAACTTGCACATAACTATTATACACAAAAACTATAAAAATATCAAGCCCTTTTTGTAGATTTTTTATAAAAATTTTGAATTTTTTCCGTACAAAATAAAAACAGGGCTTGAATTTAACGATTCTTGCTCTGTTTTTATTGTACATTTTGAACAAAATCAATTTTCGACAAAAAAGGCGCCGCAACGCTATGAATTTCCGCCGCCGATGTATTTTTGTGATTCTTTCCGGCCGGTTATTTACGGGGGTGTTTGCTCATATCCGTAAAATTCGCGGGCGGCGGGCGCAA
>CAZKBV010000002.1:32231-59763 GCA_964551215.1 uncultured Oscillospiraceae bacterium
CGCAAGCGGCGGCGGACGTTATGCCCCGCTGTTTGCGGCCCCGTTACCGATTTATGCCTTTATCTGAGCGTCGCGCCCAGATTGTGTTCCAGACTCTTTACGGTTTTGTTGAATATTTTGTTTATTTCCTCATCTTTAAGGGTTTTATCTCCCCTGTAGACGGCACTGTACGCCACGCTCTTTTTGCCCTCGGGAATTTGGCTTCCTTTATATACGTCGAAAAGATTCAGTTCCTCAAGGAGACTTCCGCCGGCACGCCTGATAACGTTTTCTATCTCAGACACCTTTACGCTGTCGTCCACCAGCATGGCGATATCTCTTGTAACGGCGGGGAAACGGGAAAGCTGCTTATAGGTGATTTCCTTGCCTGCGGCTTTAAGGACGGTCTCCAAATCTATTTCGCCCACATAGCTCTCGCCTATGCCGTAATTTTCCGCCACATCCGGATGTACCTCGCCGAAAGAACCGACTTTCTTTCCGTTGATGAACACATCGGCGCTCTTGCCGGGATGGTATATGGGATTAGGCTCCGCTGTGTCGTATTTTACGCCGCCGACTCCCATGAAGTCCATTATTTCCTCCAAAGCGCCCTTTACGTCGAAGAAGTCGATATTTCCGTAAGCGCCGAGGGAAATTACCTTCTTTTCCTTGGGAAGCTCCTTAAGGGGAAGCTCTTTGGGAATATATACGGTGGCAAGCTCGAAAAGTCTTACGTCCTTGTTTTTGTGGTTGTAGTTTCTGGCAAGTACCTCCAACATTCCCGGAACGGTGGTGGTGCGCATTACGCCGGTATCCTCTCCCAAGGGGTTGAGAATGGGGATATTGTTTCTCAGCTCCTCCCCTGCGTTTATCATGTCAAGGCTCTTGGGGCTTACGAAGGAATAGGTGTTGATTTCGTAGAAGCCCTGTCCCACAAAGGCTGCCTTAAGCTTATTGCTGAGAGTCTGCTTTTTGTTCAGGCCTCCCATTGTTGTCTCCCCGCTTATAAGGGTGGAGGGAATCTTGTCGTAGCCGTAAAGCCGAGCCACTTCCTCGGCAATGTCCGCTTCACATTCAAGATCCAGTCTGTAAGACGGCACGGTGAGCAGATTCTTTTCGGCGTCCACCTTTACATCAAGGGAAGTGAGAGCCTCAATCATAAATTCCGTGCTGATGTCCGCTCCGATAAACTCGCGGATTTTGTCCGGACGGAACTGCATAACCGTGGGAGTGTATCCGCTGTTGTCCACATCTATAATACCGTGGACAACCTCTCCGGCACCCAGCTCCTCCACAAGCTGGCAAGCCCTGTTCAGAGCAACTACCGTCATATTTGGGTCAAGACCCTTTTCATATCTGGACGAGGACTCCGTTCTGAGTCCCAGCTTTTTCGCCGTGACACGGACGCTTCCCCGAAGGAAGTTGGCTCCCTCAAAAAGCACCGCCTTTGTGTTCTCGTTTATTTCGGAATTTTCGCCGCCCATTACTCCGGCAACGCAGACGGGCTTTTTGCCGTCGCAAATCATAAGCATACTGTCGTCAAGGGTGTGGGGCTGGCCGTCAAGAGTGGTTATTTCCTCCCCGTTCTTTGCCCTGCGCACCACAATTTCCCTTCCCTCAAGAAAATCCAAGTCGAAGGCGTGCATAGGCTGGCCGTATTCCAGCATTACATAGTTGGTAATGTCAACGATGTTGCTTATGGGGCGAACTCCGGCGGCCCGGAGCCGCTTTTGCATCCACTCCGGAGAGGGAGCGATTTTTATGTTTTTGACAAGACGGCAGGCGTACCGAGGGCAAAGCTCCGGATCCTCAACGGTGACCTTTACGGTTTCGTTTATATCCCCGCCGGCTTCCTCCCTGACCTTTATTTCCGGCACATTGAAGGGTACCTTAAAGGTGGCGGCGGTTTCTCTCGCAAGACCTACTATGCTCAGGCAGTCCGGACGGTTAGAGGTGATTTCAAATTCAATCACATTTTCCTTCTCGCCCAAAGCCTCCATAACATCCGCTCCAAGAGGATATTCCTTCTGAAAAATAAGTATCCCGTTTGGGTCGCTGCCGGGAACAACTCCCATTTCGAAGCCCAGCTCTTCGTGGGAACAGAGCATACCGTTGCTGGCAACGCCTCTGAGCTTGCCGTTTTTAATGGTGATGCCGCCGGGGAGCTTGGCGCCGTTTACGGCAACCGGCACTATCTGCCCAACCTCTATATTCTGAGCGCCTGTAACTATCTGAAGCGTCTCGCTTCCTATATCCACCGTGGTTATCCACATATGGTCGGAATTTGCGTGCCTTTCCTTCGTAAGGATTTTTCCGAACACAACTCCCTCAACCTCGCTGCCCTCTACAGCCCAGCCTTCAACCTTGCTGCCGGAAAGAGTAAGCGCGTCGCAGTATTCCTTTACGCTTACATTGTCAAGGGTCAAATAATCGTTAAGCCAGCTAAGTGGTAATTTCATCTATATCAATCCTTTCTGCCATTTATTCGTTTCCTTCGCGCTTTCGGAAACGCGGTTTTCCGCCGCCCAAAGGCTCTGTTGTCATAATTTTATCCATCAGAACTGCTTCAAGAAGCGCATATCATTTTCAAAGAACAGACGCAAATCGTCGATGCTGTAGCGGCGCATAACTATACGTTCAAGACCCATTCCGAAGGCGAAGCCGCTGTAGACCTCAGGGTCGATTCCGCAGTTCGCAAGCACCTTGGGATGCACCATTCCGGCGCCCAGAATCTCAATCCAGCCCTCGCCCTTGCACACGCTGCACCCTTCTCCGCCGCACACAAAGCAGGAAACGTCCACCTCGGCGGAAGGCTCGGTAAAGGGAAAATGGTGGGGACGAAGGCGTATTTTCGCGTCCTCGCCGTAAAGCCCTTTGACGAAAGCCTCAAGAGTACCTTTAAGGTCGGCCATGGTTATCCCCTTGTCCACCACAAGGCCTTCAATCTGATGGAAAACCGGGGAATGTGTTGCGTCAACCGCGTCGCTTCTGAATACCCGTCCCGGAGAAATTATTCTGATGGGAGGCTTTGTCTTTTCCATGACTCTGACCTGCACGGGAGAGGTCTGGGTACGGAGCAGTATTTTATCGTTGATATAAAAGGTGTCCTGAGTATCTCTGGCCGGATGATCCGCCGGAATGTTCAGAGCCTCAAAATTGTAGTAATCCAGTTCGATATCCGGCCCTTCCGCCACTGTAAAGCCCATTCCCGTGAAAATCGACGTGACCTCGTCCAGCACCTGAGTAAGGGGGTGGAGCCGCCCTTCCCTCTTGCGCTTGCCGGGCATAGTTACGTCTATCACTTCGCTTTTCAGCTTTTCTTCCTTGGCCTTTTTCGCGAGTTCGGTCTTTTTCTTTTCTATCTCGCCCTCAACAAAGGCCCTTACATCGTTGGCCATCTGGCCGATTACGGGGCGTTCTTCGGGAGGAATTGCCCCCATTCCCCTGAGCACCGCCGTAAGAGCGCCCTTTTTGCCCAAGTATTTCACTCTGGCGGCTTCGATTTCGTCTCCGCTTTGCGCGGCTTTAAGCGCGGCCTCGGCCTCGCCGCGGATTTTTTCAAGCTGTTCCTTCATTATATTTATCATCCTTTCCTATAGTAACTAAATAAAAAATCCCCCTATGTCTGCACATAAGGGGCGAAAATCCAATTTCCGCGGTACCACCCTGATTTTTTGCTTCATAACGGCGTAACGTGCCTTTGGGGCGCACCCCACGTTCCTTCCTACCCTCCGCGCCGCAAACCGGCGGCACGGCCCTTCAAAAGAACCGCTCTGCGGTGAACTTCGGCAAACTTCCCCGTACAAGGCTTTCAGCCGACGGCCTCGTTTCTCTGGCCGGTTTCGTATGCTTACTCTCCGCTTCACTGCGTTTTAAGTTATTTTATCACAATTTTTATTTTAATGCAATAGTTTTTTTAAAATTAAGGAAATTTTTTTGCGGAATTTATCTATACTAATTAACCAAAATTTATTTGTAAAATTTTATTTCCGCACCCCTTGACTATCGTCTTTTATAAATATATAATAATAAATGGAATACTTTTGAAAGGAGTACAGCTATGCGTTATCCTGAACTGCCGGGAGATTTTCTGCCTCACGTTACGTACATCGCTTATCATAAGCCTCGGGACAACAGTTGGACGTTGGATCGCTGGCTTGACCATTGGGCTATAATAATTGTTCATGAAGGTTCCATAAGCTGCGAGATAGACGGCGACGCCCGCGTTGTAAACGGCGGCGAGGTCTTTCTTATGGCTCCGGGTGTTTGGCGCAAGGCGTGGGTCAATTCCGGAAATTTCATTATTTCCGCGTTGGATTTCTTCGCCCCCCATTCCCCGTCGGAATGTAAAACCGCCGTATTTAAGCCCTCAAAGCTGGAAGAACTCATGGATATTTTGAGCAAAATGAATTACATATACCTTTCCCAGCCAAAAGGCTTTCAAATGGAATTAGACGGTATGCTGCTGCTGTTTTTGCATCAGCTCTTCTATAGGAGCGACGTTAAGTCCTCCCATCCCGCCGTGGAAAAAATGAAAAAATACATTATCGAATATTATATGCATCCCATAACCGCGAAAGAGCTTTCGGCTCTGGTAAACCTCGACCCTGCCTATTGCGGCAAGCTGTTTAAGTCCGAGCAAAACTGCACCATTCCGCAGTACATCAATAAGGTGCGGGTGCAGATGGCTTGCCAGCTTCTTGATCAAAGCGGCTATTCCCTTGACGAAATTGCATCCATGTGCGGCTTCTGCGACAAATTCCACTTAGGAAAAAACTTCAAGGCGATTATGGGTGTTTCCCCTAAATTTTACGCAAAAATGAGAGCAAGCGAAAACAAATAAGCTGTATATGTCAAACGCACGGCGACCGGTTCGGTTCGCCGTGCGTTTTTTCGCGGATAATTGGCGCTTAAATCGGAGCAGCGCTCCATCAAGCTTGCTTGAAATGAAGCTTATGAACGATTGCAACCTGCGCGGTCTTTGGGCGAACAGCCCAAAGCGAAACAGCGTAGCGCGTTGCTGCGCGGCGCGGGGAACCTCCGCGCGTAGGTTATAAACCGCCCCCTTATTTTTCATCAATACCCCAGCTTATCGCCGAGGCTGTCGTCGTTTTCTATCCAATCCTTTTGGACGTCTATTTCCGTATATTTCTCCGATGTATTGCGTATTATAACCTTTTCAATGCCGGCGTTGATTATCATGCGCTTGCAGAAAGCGCAGCTTGTGGCGTCATGCACCAGCTCCCCGTTGGAACATTCCTTCCCAACAAGATACAATACAGAGCCTATCATATCCCGCCGAGACGCGCTGATTATGGCGTTTGCCTCGCTGTGAACGCTTCTGCACAGCTCATACCTCTCTCCGCGGGGAATTTTAAGCTGTTCCCTACGGCAGTAGCCAAGGTCGGAGCAGTTTTTCCGCCCTCTTGGAGAGCCTGTGTATCCGGTGGAAATTATTTCATCGTTTTTCACAATTATAGCGCCGTATTTTCGCCTGAGACACGTTCCGCGCTCCAAAACCGTTTCCGCAATATCCAGATAATAATTGTGCTTATCTCGTCTTTCGGAATTCACGCGAACATCCCTCCTTAATCCTCTTCGCCGGATTTTTCTTCCCCTGTAATTATTTTATCCATGCTGTTTAAGCCCTTTGTAATCTCAACATAGCCGTCGTCGGTGATTATTCCGGTTTCAACCTTTACCTCCTCGGCCTTGCTGCCCCTCCAAACGGAAACCTTGCCGTCCTTTACATATTTTTCCGGCACAAGAAGGGCGTCGTAGGCGGAATATGTCACAACCTTTACCTCCGCCTTCATTCCGTCGTAAAGTCCGGACTGATCCTCGGGGACAACGCGGCAAATATACGAATCCTCATTTTCTTCGTCCGGCTCAATGTCTTCCAAAACACAGGAATATTTTTTATCGGTATCAACCTTTTCCCACGCGGACGCGGGAATGTCGGCGTCGCTGCTTTTTACTATGCTGTAGGAAACGGCGGTCGGAACAGTCATATTTTCGGCGTGTTCCCTATCAATTGAAAACGTAAGACAGAAGCTGTTATCGGGAATTATAACAACGGCCTGAGAATTTATCGCCGCATTTTCATCCTTTTTAACATAAAGCTTCTTAACGTATCCGTCCGCGTCGGCGGTCACGGTATAGTTTTTAAGCTCCGTTTCAAGCTGTTCAAGCTGTATTTTTATATCCTTGGCTTCCAGCTCGTCGGTCTTGGTTTCGCTTACCTTTTCGGTATACGCAACAGTTGCGATGGCATCGCCTTCATCAACCTGAGCGCCATCTCGGACGCTTACAGCGGTTATTTTTCCGCTCACCTGAGCCTTGACCGACGTTTCATCGCCGCCGGAGGCCTTGACGGAACCGTTGGCCTTCAATCCGTTCACCGAAACCGAGGCGGACTCTCCCGACGACCCGCCGCTAAAGGAAACCTCGGCCTTATATATGATAAGAACGCCGCCATCGCCGTTCTCTATTTTATTTTCGCTTACGGAGGAAACCTTTCCCTCGTATGTTTTTCCTCCCGAAGATACAGACGCCGCGTCTCCGTCCGAGATAAGCCCTTCCTCTTCGCCTTCAAATTCAAGGCTTACACGGCAGTCCGACAGTCCGCTGATAACGGCAACCGTCTCGCCCGAAGCCACTTCATCCCCCACGGCCACCCTTATCCGCACCGTTCCGGCGGAAGCCGCCTTAAGGGATTCGCTTTTTTCTACTTCCTTTTCCTCGGTGACAGTGGCATTTTTAAGCCGTTCCTCAAGGATATCCATCCGTTCCTTTATAGAGGAGCTGTCCAACTCATATATGGTCTGGCCCTTTTTTACCCTGTCGCCTTCCTTGACATTAAGCCCCGTAACCTTGCCGCTGGCCGTAAAATAGCGCACAGAAGGATTTTCGCACTTAAACTCCCCGTTAAGCTCGGTTTCCTGACGGATATTTTCAACCAAAGCGGTCATGGTTTCCGGCTGCGAAACATTTTCGGCCTCATGGCGCTTTGCGTCGTTTCTGATAAGCACGAAGGCCGCCGCCGCAAGAAGTACCAGAACCGCCGCGCAAACAGCTACTATCGGGACGAGATTTACGCCGCCCTCTTTTTCCTCCGCTTCCCCGACTTCCTCGGCCTCAGTCTCAACGGCTGCGGCGGCTCTGTCGTCATAGCGTCCGTACCGCGCGGCAGAGGGCTTTGCTTCCTTGAGGGGGGGATTTGCTTCGGTTTTGTCGGTTTTGTCGGTTTTATCGGCCTTTTCGGCGGACTCGGCCAATGAGGCCGACCTGATTTGCTCCATTTCCGCCTTGGTAACCACTCTTGTTTTGAACTTATCCTCCGCCGTCGCTTCGGGGATAGCCGCTTTTTCCTCCGTCGGCTTATTTTCGGCGGATTTTGCCTGCTGTTTCGGCATATCTTTTTGGGAAGGCTGTGTTTCGGCCTTTGCCTGCGGCTTTTCCTCCGGCGGAGCATCCTTCCTTACAACCCCGTCGCCGCTTTTTTTACTCTCGGAAGGATCCGAATGTTTTATCCTGCGGTTTTCGAGCGGAGCTTCTCCGGATTTTTTCTTCACCGCGTCCTTTTTTTGCTTTCCTGCGGCGATTTCCTTCTCCGCCCCCTCTGTTTCACTGTAATTGCCGTAATAATCCTCATAGTCGCTCCGCCCGCTTCTTGTAAACGCAAACGCGCAAACTCCCAAGAGTACCACCAGCACCGCAAGGGTGACAAAAGCTATTTCCAGCATTAACGTTCGTCTCCTTCTCCTTTTATTTTTTTCCAATATGCCGCGTTGCTCTGCTCCAGCTTATTATTTCCCGGGAAATAATACTTTCTGTCTTTTATGGCGTCGGGCAGATATTGTTGTTCAACATAATTATTGGGATAGCTGTGAGGGTATTTATAGCCGCCCCTTCCCAGCTTTTGGGCGCCGCTGTAGTGGGTGTCCTTAAGATGCAAAGGGACGTCGCCGCTTTTTCCGTCCCGAATATCCTTAACGGCGGCGCAGATGCCCTCGTTGGCGCTGTTGCTTTTTGGGGCTGTTGCCAGCATTACAACCGCCTCGGCCAAAGGGATTCTCGCTTCCGGAAAGCCGAGTTGAAGGGCGCTGTCAACACAGGCCTTTGTTATCACTATGGCATTGGGATATGCCAGCCCTATATCCTCAGCCGCCATAACAAGAATTCTTCTGCATATAGACTGCAGATCCCCCGCTTCCGTAAGCCGCGCAAGGTAGTGGAGGGCGGCGTCGGGGTCGCTTCCTCGGACGGATTTCTGAAACGCGCTCAGCACGTCGTAGTGGCTGTCGCCGTCACGGTCATGTCGGAAGGCCTTTTTTGACGTAACGGCCTCCGCCGCCGCAAGGTCTATGTTTATCCTTCCCTCCGAATCCGGCGGCACAGACATAAACGCCACCTCTAAGGATGTGAGAGCCTTTCTCACATCTCCGCAGCAACAGTTGGCAAAATGCTCCGCCGCTTCGGGAGCAAGCACGCAGGGACTGCTTTGATTTAATATCTCTCCGCCCCGCTCCACGGCCTTTAAAATTTCCTCCGCCGGAACCTCGGTAAATTCAAACACCGTACATCTGGATAAAATCGCGTTGTATATATAAAAATACGGATTTTCGGTGGTGGAGGCGATAAGCGTGACACGGCCATCCTCGATACATTCCAAAAGGGACTGCTGCTGTTTCTTGTTAAAGTTCTGTATTTCATCAAGATACAGCAAGACTCCGCCGGCGCCCATAATGCCGTTGGCTTCCTCCAGCATATTTTTTATATCGGAAACAGAGGCTGTGGTGGCGTTTAGCTTATACAGTCTCTTTCCGGCTTTTTGCGCCGCGATATTGGCCACTGTGGTTTTTCCGGTACCGCTTGGGCCGTAAAATATCATGTTGGGAATATTTCCGCTTTCGATAATGCGCCGAAGCGCCTTTCCTTCGCCGAGGAGGTGCTTCTGCCCAACCACATCGTCCAATGACTGCGGTCGTATTTTATCCGCCAAAGGTGACATAAATCTAAATCTCTTCCTTAAAAATTATTCGTACAGAGGATACTTTTCGCAAAGAGCCTTTACTCCCTCTCGTATTTCGTTCCGCTTCGAGTCAAGCTCAGTGATGGCAAGATGGATAAGACGGGCAATTTCGGCCATATCCTCTTCCCTCATGCCTCTTGTCGTAACAGCCGGAGTTCCTACGCGGATACCGCTGGTAATAAACGGACTCTGAGGATCAAAGGGAATGGCGTTCTTGTTGACCGTTATGCCGACTTCGTCCAAGTTTCGCTCCGCGTCCTTGCCTGTGATATCAAAATTGCGCAAATCCAAAAGCATAAGGTGGTTATCCGTGCCGCCGCTTACCAGCTTAAAGCCCTTATCCGCGAGAGCCGACGCCAAGGCGGCGGCGTTTTTCTTTATCCGAAGCTGATATTCCTTAAATTCGGGAGAAAGCGCCTCTTTAAAGCATACTGCCTTTGCGGCGATTGTATGCATAAGAGGGCCGCCCTGAATTCCGGGGAAAATGGCCTTATTTATCATTTTAAGGTGTTCTTCCTTGCAGAGGATAAGCCCGCCTCTGGGGCCTCGGAGGGTTTTATGGGTGGTAGTGGTAACAAAATCCGCATAGGGAACGGGATTCGGATGAAGCCCCGCGGCTACAAGGCCGGCGATGTGAGCCATGTCCACAAGGAAATACGCCCCTACCTCTTTCGCGATTTCGCCGAACCTCGCAAAATCTATCTCTCTGGGATAAGCCGACGCTCCCGCAAGAATAAGCTTAGGCTTATGCTCCAGAGCCAGACGGCGCACCTCGTCATAGTCTATAGTCTGATTTTCTTCGGTAACACCGTAGGATACGATGTTAAAATACTTTCCGCTCATGTTCACGGGGCTTCCGTGGGAAAGATGTCCGCCGTGGGCAAGGCTCATGGAAAGCACCGTATCTCCGGGATTAAGACAGGCAAAGAACACCGCCATATTTGCCTGGGCGCCGCTGTGGGGCTGCACGTTGGCGGCCTCTGCGCCGAAAAGCTCCTTCGCGCGCTCAATTGCCAGATTCTCCACAACATCCACATATTCGCAACCGCCGTAGTAACGCTTTCCGGGGTACCCTTCGGCGTACTTGTTTGTCAAAGGAGTTCCCATAGCCTCCATAACTGCTTCGCTGACAAAATTTTCGCTGGCAATAAGCTCAATTTTGCTGCGCTGACGGTTTACCTCGTTTTCAATAGCCTGCGCGATCTCCGGGTCAAAAGCTTTAACCTTATCGATATTGTACATTTCACAACCTCCAAAGTAAAATTCTATTACCATTATAATAATTTCCTCTTCCTTTTTCAAGTATTTTGTGATAAAATATAATAAAAAATTTACAGAAGGGCGTTTTTTGTTATGAAAAGGAAAGAACTTGCGGAAGAATTTGACAAAATATTGGAAGCCGAATACCCCGACGCCGAATGTTCGCTGAATTACCGCGACCCTTTGCAGCTTCTTATCTGCGTTCAGCTTGCCGCCCAATGCACCGACGCGAGGGTAAACCTTGTGGCAAAGGAGCTTTTCCCCAAATACCCCGACGTATACGCCTTCGCCTCGGCGGATTTAAGCGAGCTTGAGCAGGACATTAAATCCACCGGCTTTTATCACAACAAGGCGAAAAATATAATCGGCTGCTGTCAGAGGTTGATTGAGGCTTACGGCGGGCAGGTTCCCGACACAATGGAGGATTTGCTGAGCCTTCCGGGAGTTGGGCGCAAAACCGCGAACCTGATTTTGGGAGACGTGTTCCATAAGGGCGGCATGGTCATTGACACCCACGCGAAGCGGATACTTAAAAGGGTGGGGCTTACCAAGGAAACCGACCCCACCAAGGTGGAATTTGACGTCTCTCCCCTTATTTCGGCGGAGCGGCAGTCGGAATTTTGCCACAGGCTTGTGCTCCACGGCAGAGCCATCTGCGACGCGAGGAAGCCAAAGTGCGACGTTTGCCCCGCCGCCTTTATCTGCGGTAAAGTGCTATGAGAGTAATTTATAAGCCTCAGCTTCGCAAAAGCATCGGCATCTATCCGTACCTTCCTGATATAGCCGAGGTGCGCTATCCGATGGGTATGCCTAAGCAGACGGTGGACGAATTTACGGAAAAGCACCGCGAATGGGCGGAAGCCACCCTCCAAAGGCTTCGGGAGGAGAACGCCGCAACGGTAAAAATCGGCTCAACCCTGCCCTATATGGGAAAGGAGCTGCCTGTGATTCCCGCTGAGAACGGCCTTACTCGCCTTCTTCCCGGGGAGTACTTCCGCCTTACAAGGGAGTACGCCGCCGCGGACGCCCAAAAGCTGTACCGAACGGCGGCAGTCTCCATACTTCCCAAAAAGGCAGAGCATTTTGCCCGTCTTATGGGGGTCGGTTACAGCGGCGTAAAAATCAACGGAGCAAGAACCCGCTGGGGAAGCTGCGGCGGACATAACAGCCTTAATTTCAGCTTCTTCCTTATGACCGCACCTGAATCGGCAATCGACTACGTGGTAATTCATGAGCTTGCCCATACCGTTCACCATAACCATGGCCCCGAATTTTGGAGCCTTGTGGAAAAATACTGCCCCGACTATAAGGAGCAGAAGAAAATCCTCGTTTCCGCCGCCCAAAGGTGCAGAAGCCTTGGGATAGGGTAAGAGACAAACTCGGCTCCGTCAAAAGAATTTCTCTTTTTGACGGAGCCGAGTTAAATTTTTCGCTTATTCGGCTTTTCTGATTATTCCGCAGGGCGTACACTGGTCGGACTGACCAAGAGGATTATCCTTAAGGACTTTGCACCAGAAGGGCTTGTCCACCTTTTCGGAGCTGCCAAGTATTTCGCCGCCCAAATCGTTTACGTCCACGATAAGGACTCTTGTGCCGCCGATGGCCTTGGATATCTTCTTCGCTTCATCGTCGGGATTCGCGGGGCCCAGCACAACATAATGGTTATACGGAGGAATGGTATAGCTGCACGGGCCGTCGATGGACGCGGCCTTACGTCCGGCAACAATATAAAACCAGCCCCTTTTTCCCAGAAGCTTGCCTATTACTCCGCAGGCGGAAGCAACCAAAATACGGAAAACTCCGCACTCTCTCAGAGCCATTTCCATAGTTTCGGGCATGGCAAGACCGATTCCGCCGGGATTTTTATATACGTGGGACGAAAGAAATTTCGCCAGCTTTCTTGGCTTTATTTCGTCCAGAGGAATAGCTCTGCCCTGAGTGCAGGCCACCATTTTTTCGGAAATAAACACCGTATCGCCCTTCTGAAGATGAGGACCGGCATACTTTTTAATAACCTCGCACACGTCGTCGCCCTTTTTCACAACGCAGGTTTTTACCGCGTAACGGGCGTACTTTACGCCGTCAACCTCAATAAATTCCTTCTTATTTTTATTTACCGCCATCTGCTGTGCTTCTTCACAAACCATTTGTAACGCGCCTCCGATTTCTGCTGAAATTTGTTTTCACACGGTAATTATATCACTAATATTCCCCGTTGTCAAGTACCGTAAACCCGCCCTTGTATGTTTAAAAACCCGAAAACCGAAAATATATGTAAAAGGGACTGTCTCACAAAAATGCAAGACAGTCCCTTTTGCGGTTTAAATAAGTTGTTCGGGCATTTTCCCGAATTAAAGACTAAGCTTTATTCGCCGTCGCTTTCAAGGTCGGTTATTTCAAAATCATAGCCGGTTTCGCCGGTTTCATCGGTTTCGCTGACTTCGTCCTCATCGTCGCTGCTCTTAAAATCAAGATCAAGAGCTTCAAGCTCATCCTCCGAGTCAAAGCTTTCGATTATGCCGTCGGAAATAATCTCTTCATCCTCGTCTATATGAACTACAGGCTCAACGATGGCATCTTCTATGCCGTCAACCTCAATTTCAATGTCGCGATACATGGGTACGCCCGTACCGGCGGGGATAAGCTTGCCTATGATAACGTTTTCCTTAAGACCAACAAGAGGGTCAACCTTGCCTCTGATAGCGGCGTCCGTAAGAACGCGGGTGGTTTCCTGGAAGGAAGCCGCAGAAAGGAAGGAATCGGTCGCAAGCGCCGCCTTGGTTATGCCCAGAAGAAGCTCCTTGCCCACAGGTGGCTTCTTGCCCTCGGCCTTATACTTTTCGACAATCTCGTTAAACTGTATGCGGTTTTCGGTTTCGCCGACAAGGTATTTGCTGTCGCCTTCTTCTTCAATACGCACCTTGCGCATCATCTGACGGACTATAACCTCAATATGCTTATCGGCGATATCAACGGCCTGCGAGCGGTAAACGCTTTGAACTTCCTTAACAAGATATTCCTGAACAGCCGTAAGGCCGTTTATCTTGAGAATATCGTGCGGATTGATGCTTCCCACCGTAAGAGGATCGCCCTTCTTTATAACATCTCCGTCCTTTACGCAAAGCTGAGCGCCAAATGGAATAGGCACGGAAACGCTCTGAGGAATATCCTGTTCCTCATCGGTGACAACAACGGTGGTTTTCTGTTTTTCACGCTGAATTGTAATAACGCCGCCTATTTCTGAAACGATGGCAACGCCCTTGGGCTTTCTGGCCTCAAAAAGTTCTTCTACACGGGGAAGACCCTGGGTAATATCGTTAACGTCGTTGCCCGCAACGCCGCCGGTGTGGAAGGTTCTCATTGTAAGCTGCGTACCGGGTTCGCCTATAGACTGAGCCGCAATGATACCTACCGCTTCGCCCACATTTACAAGGTCGCCGCCGCTGGCAAGGTTTGCTCCGTAGCAGTGAGCGCATACGCCCACCTTGCTGTGGCAGGCAAGAACGCTTCTGATTTTAACCTCGGTAACGCCGGCCTTTTCCACTTTAGCCGCGTCGGCTTCGCTTATCATTGTGTTTTCGTGGACAAGAATTTCTCCCGTATTAGGATCCAAAATGTCCGCGCAGGGAACACGCCCCACAAGTCTCTCGCTGAGAGGTTCGATAACCGACTGACCGTCATATATGGCGGAAACCGTAATCCCGTCACGGGTGCCGCAGTCGATTTCGCGGATAATAACGTCTTGGGAAACATCTACCAAGCGGCGGGTAAGATAACCGGAGTCCGCCGTTCTCAGCGCCGTATCCGTAAGACCCTTACGGGCGCCGTGAGTTGAAATGAAATATTCCAAAATGTTAAGTCCCTCACGGAAAGACGCGCGAATGGGGATTTCCACCGGACGGCCATCCGTACTGGCCATAAGACCTCTCATGCCCGCAAGCTGGCGAATCTGGTTTACGCTGCCTCTGGCTCCGGAATCCGCCATCATAAAGATGGGGTTGTATTTGTCCAGATTGTTCATAAGGTTTTTGGATATATCGTCATTGGCGCTCTGCCATGCGTTAATAACTCTGTTATAACGCTCGTTGTCGGTAATAAGACCTCTGCGGTAAAGGCGGGTAATTTTTTCAACCTGCTTTTCCGCTTCGGCAAGACGCTCCTTCTTTCCGCCGGGAACCTCCATGTCGCTTACGCTGATAGTGATTGCTCCCTTTGTGGAGTACTTATAACCGATATCCTTAATGTCATCCAAAACCACAGCGGTTTTTGTTATTCCATGAACGCGTATGCAGGCGTCAACAATTTTGCCCAGCTTCTTTTTGTCAACAGTGAACTGTATTTCCGGAGCGAACTCGTTTTCGGGCTTGCTGCGGTCAACAAAGCCAAGATCCTGAGGAATTATTTCATTGAATATAAACCGGCCAACGGTGGCGGAAATTATTGCGCTGCGCTTATTACCGTCCTCATCGGTTTTATATACGCGCACCTTTATGGGCGCGTGAAGCTGGACGTCGCCGGAATCGTAAGCCATCATAGCCTCGTCAACATCGCAGAACATATGACCCTCGCCCTTTTCGCCGGGGAAGCAGCCCTCCTGAGTGAACCGGGCGGGAGCTTTGCCCTCCGCCTCCAAGGCGGCGTTTGTATTCACAAGCTCGCTGTAATATTTCACTTTCTGTCCGGCAAGGTAGCCGCTGTCGCCGGGATCGGTTATGCGCACCTCGCGGGGCTTTTCAAGAGTGAGATAATAGCTGCCCAGAACCATATCCTGAGTGGGTACGGTAACAGGCTTTCCGTCCTGAGGCTTCAGAAGATTGTTTGCCGAAAGCATGAGAACCCTTGCCTCGGCCTGAGCTTCGGGAGAAAGAGGAACGTGAACGGCCATTTGGTCGCCGTCAAAGTCCGCGTTAAACGCGGTACATACCAAAGGATGGAGCCTTAAGGCGCGACCCTCAACAAGGATTGGCTCAAAGGCCTGTATACCCAGACGATGCAGAGTGGGCGCACGGTTAAGAAGAACGGGGTGTTCCTTGATAACGCTTTCAAGTACGTCCCACACTTCGTCCTTCGCCCTTTCAACCATACGTTTGGCGTTCTTTATATTTTGGGCGCTGCCGTTGGAAACAAGACGCTTCATAACAAAGGGCTTAAACAGCTCAAGAGCCATTTCCTTAGGCAAACCGCACTGGTAAATTTTAAGGGACGGCCCTACAACAATAACGCTTCGGCCCGAATAGTCAACACGCTTGCCCAGAAGATTCTGGCGGAAACGGCCCTGTTTGCCTTTAAGCATATCGGAAAGGGATTTAAGCGCACGGTTGCCCGGCCCTGTTACGGGGCGGCCCCTGCGGCCATTGTCAATAAGCGCGTCCACAGCCTCCTGAAGCATACGCTTTTCGTTGCGGACAATTATTTCCGGAGCTCCCAGCTCCAGAAGCTTATTAAGACGGTTATTCCTGTTTATTACCCTTCTGTAAAGGTCGTTAAGGTCACTGGTGGCAAAGCGTCCGCCGTCAAGCTGAACCATAGGACGGATTTCCGGAGGAAGCACGGGGATTCTTGTCAATATCATCCACTCGGGCTTGTTGTTGCTCTTGCGGAAGGCTTCCACCACTTCAAGGCGCTTGGCGGCCTTCTGCTTTTTCTGTCCTTGAGAGTTCGCAAGCTCGTCACGGAGTTCACGGCTCATCTCCTCTAAGTCGATTTCCTTAAGAAGCTCCAGAATAGCTTCGGCGCCCATTCCCACACGGAAGCCGTCGCCGTATTTTTCACGGTATTTCTCGTACTCCTGTTCGTTAAGCGTATCCTTCTTGGAAAATTCCGTAGCCTTTCCGGCGTCCAAAACTATATATTGCGCAAAGTAAAGCACTTTTTCCAAAGCGTTTGGGGAAATATCCAAAAGCACGCCCATCCTGCTGGGGATTCCCTTGAAGTACCATATATGGCTTACGGGAGCGGCAAGCTCAATATGACCCATTCTTTCACGGCGCACCTTTGCGCGGGTAACCTCAACGCCGCAGCGGTCGCATATAATGCCCTTATGGCGGTTTTTCTTATATTTTCCGCAGTGGCACTCCCAGTCCTTTGTCGGTCCGAAAATTCTTTCGCAGAAAAGACCGTCTTTTTCGGGCTTAAGAGTTCTGTAGTTAATGGTTTCGGGCTTTTTGACCTCGCCGTAGGACCATTCAAGTATTTTTTCGGGAGACGCCAAACCGATTTGTATTGAATCGAAGGTATTAAATTCCATAACTGCTATTCCTCCCTTCACATTTCTTCATCGTCGAAGTCTTTTTCCATAGCGAAAAGCTCCTCGTCGTCCGGCCCTTCCACATCGTCAAGAACACTTCCGTCGCTCACTTCGTTTTCTTTATTTTCCATAAGCTCTCGCATAAGCTCCTCCGCCGCGTCAACCTCACGGTACCCGTTGCCGAAGCCGTCGTTTACCTGCTTAAATTCGTCCTTGTATGCGTCCATATTGGGTTCATCGTCATCGTCGGAGGTAAGCTCAATGGGGTTGCCGTTAGAGTCAAGCACGTTTACGTCAAGGGCAAGGGACTGAAGCTCCTTAACCAAGACCTTAAAGGATTCGGGAATACCGGGGGTGGGTACGTTTTCGCCCTTGACAATGGATTCGTATGTCTTTACGCGGCCCACAACATCATCGGACTTAACCGTAAGGATTTCCTGAAGAAGATACGCCGCGCCGTAGGCTTCCAAGGCCCAAACCTCCATTTCGCCGAAACGCTGGCCGCCGAACTGGGCCTTGCCGCCCAGAGGCTGCTGTGTTACCAAGGAATAGGGGCCTGTGCTTCTCGCATGAATTTTATCGTCCACAAGATGGTGGAGCTTAAGGAAATACATATATCCTACGGTAACCGGGTTATCGAAGGGTTCGCCGGTGCGTCCGTCGTAAAGAACGGTCTTTCCGTCACGGTTCATGCCCGCTTCTTCAAGCAGCTCCACAATATCTCTCTCGTTTGCTCCGTCAAATACGGGGGTTGCCACCTTAAATCCGAGCTTGCTGGCAGCCATGCCCAAATGGACTTCAAGCACCTGACCGATGTTCATTCGGCTGGGTACGCCAAGAGGATTAAGAACAAGGTCGAGAGGGCGTCCGTCGGGCAGGAATGGCATATCCTCCACGGGAAGAACGCGGGAAACAACGCCCTTGTTTCCGTGGCGGCCGGCCATCTTATCGCCCACGCTTATCTTCCTCTTCTGAGCTATATAAACGCGCACGAGTTCGTTCACTCCGGGCGAAAGCTCATCGTTGTTTTCGCGGGTGAACACCTTTACGTCAACAATAATGCCCATTTCGCCGTGAGGAACATGGAGCGAAGTGTCTCGGACTTCTCTTGCCTTTTCGCCGAATATGGCGCGGAGAAGCCTTTCCTCGGGAGTGAGGTCTGTTTCTCCCTTGGGAGTCACCTTGCCCACAAGAATATCGCCGGGGCGCACTTCGGCTCCTATGCGAATAATTCCACGCTCGTCAAGGTTTTTAAGAGCATCGTCGCTCACGTTGGGAATATCTCTTGTTATTTCTTCGGGCCCAAGCTTTGTGTCTCTGGACTCGGATTCGTATTTTTCAATATGAACGGAAGTGAACACATCGTCACGAACAAGATTTTCGTTAAGGAGAACGGCGTCCTCGTAGTTATAGCCCTCCCATGTCATAAAGCCTATAAGCACATTGCGCCCCAACGCTATTTCGCCGTTGTCCGTGGCGGGGCCGTCGGCGATTATCTCGCCCTTTTTAATTATCTCGCCGGGCTCAACTATAGGCCGCTGGTTAATGCAGGTTCCCTGATTGGAGCGCATGAACTTAAGCAGCTTATAGCTGTGGCGTTCGCCGTTCTTTTCCTTAATGACAATTTCGTCGGCACTCACCTTATCCACAACGCCGTCGTGCTTTGAAAGCACAACAACGCCCGAATCCTTTGCCGCCTTGTATTCCATTCCCGTACCGATGATGGGAGACTGAGGCTTAAGCAGAGGAACGGCCTGACGCTGCATATTGGAACCCATAAGGGCGCGGTTTGCGTCGTCATTTTCAAGGAAGGGTATCATGGCCGTAGCCACGGATACAACCTGCTTCGGGGAAACGTCCATATAATCGATGCTTTCGGCGGGAACCTCAAGGATTTCGTTGCGGTAGCGCGCGGAAACCTTCTTATTTGTGAATTTGATGCCCTCTTCCGTTTCAACGATAGGTTCGTTTGCCTGAGCTACAATGTAATTATCCTCAACGTCTGCCGTCATATATTCAATTTCGTTGGTGATGATTCCCTTGCCCCTTACAACCTTTCTGTAGGGAGCTTCAATAAAGCCGTACTCGTTAATTCTGGCAAAAGTGGAAAGCGAACTGATAAGGCCGATATTGGGTCCTTCGGGAGATTCAATGGGACACATTCTGCCGTAATGGGTATAGTGAACATCGCGCACCTGGAAGCCCGCTCTTTCACGGGAAAGACCGCCCGGGCCCAGAGCGGAAAGACGGCGCTTATGAGTAAGCTCCGCAAGGGGATTGTTCTGATCCATAAACTGAGAAAGCTGGGAGGAACCGAAGAACTCCTTTATAGCCGCCACCACGGGGCGGATATTTATAAGAGACTGTGGAGTTACAATGTCCTGCTCCTGTATGCTCATTCTCTCTCTTACGCCTCTGTCCATACGGGAAATGCCTATACGGAACTGGTTTTGGAGAAGCTCGCCCACACTGCGCAGACGGCGGTTGCCCAAATGGTCGATATCATCGTCCGTGCCTATGCCGTGAGCAAGGTTAATGCAGTAGTTGATAGACGCAAAAATATCGTCAACCACGATGTGCTTGGGAACAAGCTCGTCAAGACGCTCGTCCGCAAGACGCTTTACCTCGTCTATATCCCCCGCCGCTTCCTGAAGAATTTCGTCCAGAACTATTTTGTTCACTTTTTCATGGGTCACGTCCCAAAGGTCAATTCCGGCGTACTTAACGGGATCAACCATGTTGTTGCCGAACACAACAACGTTCTTTTCGCCGGTGTTTACTATTACGCGGTTTATCCCCGCATCCTCAATCCGCTGTGCCAGTTCCTTGGTAATCTTTGTGTCGGCTTCAACAATTATTTCGCCGCTGGAAGGATCTATAACAGGCTCACCGGCAACCTGACCGGCGATTCTGGCGGCTATGGCAAGTTTCTTATTATACTTATAGCGCCCTACCTTAGCGAGGTCGTAACGCTTTGCGTCGAAGAAAAGCCCCATAAGAAGGGAGTTGGCGCTGTCATATGTGGGAGGCTCGCCGGGGCGGAGCTTGGCGTAAATTTCAAAGAGAGCCTGCTCCTTATTGGTTGTGGCGGCGTCCTTCATAAGAGTGGCAAGTATCTTATCGTCGTCGCCGAAAAGGTCGATTATCTGGGCGTCTGTCTCCAGTCCCAAAGCCTTTATAAGCACCGTAACGGGAATTTTTCTGTTTCTGTCTATACGGACATAGAAAATATCGTTGCTGTCCGTTTCATATTCAAGCCACGCTCCTCGGTTGGGAATGACGGTGGAATTAATGAGCTTTTTACCGTCCTTGTCGAACTTCTGCTCATAGTATATTCCCGGAGAACGGACAAGCTGAGTTACTATAACTCTTTCGGCGCCGTTTATAATAAAGGTACCCTGTTCCGTCATGAGAGGAAAATCTCCCATAAAAATTTCCTGTTCCTTTATTTCTCCCGTTTCCTGATTGATAAGACGTACCTTTACTCTGAGAGGAGCGGCATAGTTGGTGTCTCTCTCCTTACACTCGTCTATGCTGTATTTCGGTTGGTCGTCCATGCGGTAATCCGTAAATTCAAGGATAAGGTTTCCCGCGTAGTCCGTTATGGGAGAAACGTCCCGGAATACTTCCTTAAGGCCTTCCTTTATGAACCACTCGTAAGAGCTTTTCTGAAGGTCTATAAGGTTGGGCATTTCCAATACCTCGTCTATCTTGGCAAAGGTCATTCTCTCGTTTTTGCCGAAGCGGACGGGCTTAATTCTTCCGGATTCCTCCAATTTGGTTTTGGTTGGCATAAATAAAATCACCTCAATCAAAAATTCTTTCCGGAGCAACGGCAATCTTAACCCGCTTTTCCTGTGTAGAATTCACTCGGAAAAGCGCAGGGACAGAATTTCTCCCATACGCCGCGCCTGTTCATAGAATGTGAAAAGGCGCAAAATATCGATACCTGTTGCAATCGATGCTTTTACGCTCGCGCTTGTGAGCGTAACCGCACATCTTAGTGTAGTATATTAATATATCATAAAATTCAACGCCTGTCAATAGTTAGATTAAACAAAAGTCGGATTTTTCCAAACAATTTATCTCCCGTTATCTCCCGCTTATATCTGAGATTCCGTATGCTTATCCTTCCGGCGGAAGCAAAGGCTCCGGCGGGATTTTATGGGAGGCTATAAGCTTTTCCATCCATATCATGTCCCACCAGCGGTCCAGCTTAAAGCCGCACTTATGAAAATGCGCCGCCGTTTTGTACCCCATTTTTTCGTGAAAAGCTATGCTTTGCGGATTGGGGTAGGCTATGCAGGCATTTAAATTCGTAACGTTCTGTTTTTTCAAAAGCTCCTCAAGGCGGCTGTACAGTAACCCTCCCGTTCCTCGGCCTTCAAAGCCCTTTTTCATGTATATTGTAGTCTCAACGCTATAGGCATAGGCTTCTCTTTCGTGGAATGGGTTGGCGCAGGCGTAGCCCAGTATCTCGCCGTTTTCCTCCGCAACAAGGAAAGGGAATTTTTCATGGGTTTTTTCAACGCGCTTGGCAAATTCAGCCTCGGAGGGGACGGCACATTCAAAGGTTATTTGGGTATTTTCCACGTAGTAGGCGTAAATTTTAAGTATTTCCGACCCGTCGGCGGATGTGGCTTTTCTTATATTAATCATGCTTATACCTTCTCTATAAGCTCGGCATGGTTTCCGTTCACCCACACGCCCTCACCCACGGAGGCGACGGTAAATTTCACGCCCTTGCGGGCAAAATATTCCGCATTGCAGCGCTTATTGCCGATAATTTTGCTGATTTTGCTTTTAGGCGCGGTTACGTCCAGTCTGCCTTTTTCAATGTATTTTTCCAGTTCGCCGCGGATATAGCGGCTTTTAACAAGTTCCCCAATCGCCGGATGGTAGGGGCCGGCTACGCAGCTTTCCTTAAGCTCCGAGCTGTCGCTTAAACCTATGCGCAGCACCTTTACTCCCGCTTTTAGAAAAACGCCGTAAAGCTCCGCTCCCAGACTTACCGCTTCCTCCAATGACTGAGGGCTGTATCTCCCCTCCTCGAAAAGTCTTGCAAGAGCCGTATTTTTCATAACAAGGGTAGGATATATTCGGGTTTCTTCCGCTCCAAGGCGGAGAAAGCTCTTTGCTGTCTCCATAGACTTTTCCCTCGTGTCTCCCGGCAGACCTGTCATCATCTGCAGCCCAAGGGTAAAGCCCCATTCCTTTATCAGCTTTGACGCCCGCCGCACCGCTTCGGAGGAATGTCCCCTGTTTGCTTTCATAAGCACGCCGTCGTCCATAGACTGAGCGCCCAGCTCCACATTGGTAACTCCGTACTCCTTCAAAAGGGCAAGCCGCTCGCCGTCTATATAGTCCGGCCTTGTTGACAGCCTTATTCCGCTTACCAGCCCCTTATCCACATACTCCTTCGCGAGGGAGAGATATCCTGTTTGCAGCTCCTTGCGGATTCCCGTAAAGCTTCCGCCGAAAAACGCCACCGTATTGTTTTCGGTTTTTCCGCCGGAAAGGTAGCTTTCGATAATTTCCCGGGCTTCGTTTAGGGACGGAGGCTTCCGCACTCCCGTTATGGAACGCTGATTACAGAAGGCGCAGTCGTTCGGGCAGCCCTCGTGAGGGACGAAAACAGGTATGTTCATTTATTTGTAAGCTCCTCCACAATGGTATGGGGATCCGGAACTATCCCTTCGGCTTTGAAACGTTCCTCTATAACCTTTATTTTGTCAAGAGCCTCCTTCGCGGCATTTTGCTGGGCCTGCTTTTTGCTGTGGGAAACGCCGATACCTATGCGGCATTTATTGATAACGGCGGCAATGGTAAATTCGCAGTTGTGTACCGGACCGTTAAGCGCCAGCACCTCGTATACCACATTGCCGTACTTGCTTTGAAGCTTTTCCTGCAAACGGCTTTTATAATCGGTATCGACAAATTTGCCGTTTGTTATTACCTCCTGTATTCTGCCGCCGTAAACCTTACGCACGTAATCTCGGGTTTTTTCAAGCCCCGCTTCAAGGTAAAGAGCCGCCACGTGCGCCTCAAACATATCCGCCAAAATGGACTTGCGGTTGCGTTCTCCGCCACATTCCGCGCTTGTGCCAAGGCGGGCGTATTTATTTATATTGATTTCACGCGACAGTTCTGCCAAAGTATCCTCACAGACAAGCGCCGCCCTTATACGGGTGGACATTCCCTCGGGGAATTTTTCATCCATGTAAAGTTCTTGGGCGATGATAAAGCCCAAAATAGCATCGCCCAAGAACTCCAGTCTTTCGTAGCTTTCCACTCCGTACTGATACGCATATGATTTATGAGTCAGCGCTGTAAGAAGCAGTTGGGGATCTTTAAACTTATAATCCATCTTTTTTTCCAGTTCTTCGAGAAATTGAGGCTGCATGATTTTTTCCTCCAATCATATATAATTTAACATATTTTTATTTACGCAAAATATAGAGAAAGCCCCCGGACAAATTACTGTCCGGGGACAGTCTTAAATTTTACGGTTCGTAATTATTTCGATATAATATACACGAATTTAAGATAGGTCGAGCTGGAAGTGGTATCTCCCGTGGAGTATGTTACAACAACACTGGCGTTTTCGCCTACATCGTTGTAGGACTCAAGGTAATCCATTCCGTTCTCGCCCAGA
Source organism: uncultured Oscillospiraceae bacterium (assembly GCA_964551215.1). Lineage (GTDB taxonomy): Bacteria > Bacillota > Clostridia > UMGS1883 > UMGS1883 > JAFLUQ01. The sequence goes on from CAZKBV010000002.1 coordinate 55,407, forward strand.
TATTCGGCTCCGCGCTTTCCGACATACTGGAACACCTTTGTCGGAGAGGATGTGGAGGAGGAGAACTTATGCGCCACGAAGCCGGCTCCGGAGGATGTCATTTCAAGACCAAGCTCCGCGTCTTTATAAAGGGTGGGAGATACGGAAAGGATGTTATCCGTCTTGTCTATATCCAAAACCGTGCCGTAGGCCAGACGGAAGGCCGCGTTGGCCGCGTCTCCCGTTTCGGGCTCGTTGCTTGTGCTCTTAATGGCAAGGATACGCTTGGAAAGAGCTTCGGCAAGAGTCGCGACGGCTTCGTCCTGTTCGGGAGCGGAAGCGTCAAGCCAGAGTTGAAGCTCTGATATCATACCGTTGGAATCCTTAAGATAACGAACGATATCTCCGTTGGAAACCTTGTTCCAGTCTTCGACAGCCTCCTTGGAAAGCTTTGAGCTGTCGATGGAAAGAGTTGTCGTAGCCGATGTGGAAACGCTGCCGTTGCCGCAGTTATATCCGGAAACAGTATCATTGTCATCGTCGTCTACGCCTATGCCGGAAACGATAAGGAATGGCGATTTGTAGTTAAATTCTTCGGAATCGTTAGTCTTGTAAAGAAGAACGAGACCGGCTCTCTTAATCGCGCCCGTGTCAAGGTTATAGGCCTCAACGTTATACGATCTGCCTGAGGTAAATGAACTTGTAGCCATCATTTTGTAATCGTCCCACGCGTTTCTGTCATCGGGGATAAAGAACACCTTGGATGCCGTAGAGGAAACGGAGAACTTCTTGCTCTCGTCGCTGCTGTTAAAGCCGCCGGAGCTGGAGTACGTACGCTCGCCCTCATACGGAACATCGCACACAAGGTCATCGCCCACATCGGACTCCGCCACAGTATCTATAGCCTGAAGGCGTCCGTTGGAATTGAGCTTGTAGCGCACAGGCTGCTGATAAAGCAGGTTCTGCATTCCCGCGCCGGCGTCATTGCTCGCGTACGCGCTGTTTGCCTGTATAGCCGTATCCTGAAGAATGTCGGCAATATTAGTATCCTTCGAATTATACTTCACTCCGTCAATTGTTATGGATGACGCCGATCCCACATGGCTCTTCGTGCCGTTATTAAGCATAATATACGCTTCAAGCTTATAATCCGCGTCCTCATTTTCGAATTCGTCCTCATCCTGAGTAAGGCTGAGAAGATAGCCGTATTTATAGGACGTTGTGCTGCCGGAAGACGAAACCGCAACGCCGGCAATCTGACCTACATAGTCCAAATATATGCTTACGCCCTCATCGCCTCTTGCGAGATCGTACTTTTCGTCGGAGCCGAGAGCCGCGTCATAGTTTACGTAATCGTAATTGTACTGATAATAAACGCCGCCAAGCTCGACAATACTGCTGTCGTTTTCGCTGATGCCCGTTACCTTTTGGCTTGTTTTGCTGTTTCTTGTAACCTCCATTACGGTAACATCAATGCCCGCGCTGGCGGAGGGAGACTCCATAACGCTTATTACATCGTAGGGTGAAATGTCGGTAACCGATTCGATATTCTTTGTCCCTCGGCGGAAATTGAAATATTCGCCGCTTTCCGCGGTATTGCGGAATTCCATATAGGTTTCCGTGCCTACCTTGTAAAGAAGGTTGATTCTGTCATAGGTAATACCGGAGCTTACGCTTTTTACCACATAGGTTTTATAATTGTTTATCTTGACTATGTCATACTTTCCGTCGATTATCTCTATTTTACCGTTGGTAAAGTAATACGGGCTTTCAGGATCGACGAGGTCTTCGGTCTTGAAATCGCTGACATACTTTCCGTTAAAAATAACGTTATAGCTCTTTATAGAGGTTTTGCTTGTTTTAAAGGTTTCGGGGTTGCTGCTGTATTCGATATTTCCGTCATCGTTTACGCCAAGGAAGAAATTATTGTTTCCGTTGACGCCCGAATAAATGATTTTCGAGTCGGCGGAAGTGACGGAAATCGCCGTTACAATATCCTCCTTCTTGTTGTAGGACATCTTCACCTTTTGACCGATAAGCTTGTTAAGATCAATCTTGTCAAGCACCTTAGTCTCTACTTCATAGGTATCATCTTTATTTATGATAATCTCGTATTTTCCCAGTTCGGTAACGTCACTGTCAATAGCCGTGACATATGTGGAGGTAACAACGCCGGAAACCGTTTCAATGTTGCTGGAGCTACTGCTGCTGCCGGAGCTGCCGCTGCCTTGCTTGGAAACCACAATCACCGGATCCGAATCCGGATTAAGGCTGGGCTTTGTTTCAAGCCTGTTAATGCTTAAGGAATTATACGCGAGAATGGCAACGGTGCTTCTCGTTATAGGCTGAGTAAGGTACTGGTCATTACTGTTGGTGTTCTTAAGAAGCCCCTGCTGATTGGCGTAATAAATATAGCCCGCGGACCACGTCTTTTCGGGGTCTGCCTCCTGAAGATTCTTAGTCTGGCTTTCGCAAACCTGCTGCCAGCCGTAAAGGCACATAAGCATCTTAACGGCCTGCTCATATGTTACGGGGTCGGCGGCTCGGAAGGTATTGTCCTCGAAGCCGTTGATTATACCCTGCTGTGTCGCGAGATAAACATACGGACGCGCCCACTTATATGAATCATCATTGTCCAGATCCTCAAAATGGGTCACGGCGTCGGTACCCGCGCTGTCGGCAAGACCTGAAAGGCGAATACATATTATAGCGAACTCCGCTCTTGTAACATTGCTTTCCGGCCGGAAGGTTCCGTCGTTATAGCCTGTTATAATCTTCCTAAGGGCAAGTTCCGTAACAGCCTGTCCCACAACGGAGGTTTTATCCACATCGGAAAAATCTGTAACAATTTCCACTTCACTTTCTTCATCTTCTTCGCTGTCGGCAGCGTCTCCGTCAGCGGCGAAAGCCGCAAAGCAGGAAAGCGCCAATGCCAAAGCAAGAATCAAAGAAAGAACCTTTCTGAAATTCTTCATAACAATCTCTCCTTAATAAAATAATCTGTTTGTAACGCAAGATGACACATTTATATTCTATATGTTTTTCTGTGTAAAGTCAAGTGGTTTTTAAAGTTGTCACATATTTTTAATATTTTTTGCCGTTATTTTTATGCATATAACTCCGGTGCTGTTTTTTAATCAAGTTTTTTGCCGTCAGCCGTACGCTTTATATAAATAAGCCACCCGATTCCGACCGCGACCGATAAAATCGCCGCAATCTGCGACGCTCTAAGCCCCGAAGCCGCATAAAGACTGTCCGTTCTTAGGCCTTCTATAAAAAATCTTCCTGTGCCGTACCAAATCAGGTAAACGCAGAACACGCTTCCCGAAGGAAGCTTTTTGCGTATAAGAAACAAAAGCAGGCAAAGGCACAAAAGGCTCCAAATACTTTCGTAAAGGAAGGTGGGATGAACGGGGGCGCTTGCGTTTATGCTCATTCCCCAAGGGAGATTTGTCTCCCCGCCGTGCGCTTCTCCGTTGACGAAATTTCCCCATCGTCCCACGCATTGACCTACGGCAAGACCCGCCGACGCCACATCGGCAAATTCCGGAAAGCTTATTTTTTTCACCCTGCAGAACACCAGCGCCGTAATAACTCCGGCGATTATGCCGCCGTATACGGCCAAGCCGCCTTCCCAAACCTTGAAAATGTCCGAAAGTCTGTCCTTATAGGAATCCCAAGAGAAAATTACGTAATACGCTCTGGCTCCCACTATTCCCAAAGGCAGCGCCCAGATAATAAAATCCAGCAGCTCCTCGGGGTTCCTTCCCCTCTTTTTGTATATATGTCCGCAAAGGGCAAGAGCCAAAAGCACCCCCGCGGCGATTATTACGCCGTACCAGTGTATTCCCCCGCCGTTTTTGTAGTGTATGAGAATCGGGTCAATTTCAAAGCTGAGATTAAGCTTTGGGAAAGAAATTGTATTCATCGAATAAACATCTCCTTTTTTGATTTCGCGGAGCCTGTATAAGTAAAATTCCCCATGCTTTTGCATGAGGAATTTTTGGAGGCGTCACCCGGAATCGAACCGGGGATCAGGGAGTTGCAGTCCCGTGCCTTACCGCTTGGCTATGACGCCTTACGCTTATTTAGAAGCAAAGGATAAGACATTGCCTTATCCTTTGCTTTTTGGAGCGGAAGACGAGATTCGAACTCGCGACTTTCACCTTGGCAAGGTGACACTCTACCACTGAGTCACTCCCGCATGCCGGCTTTGCCATATTAAATATACAAAGCCTATGAAATATGGTGCCTTCGACTGGAATCGAACCAGTGACACAGGGATTTTCAGTCCCTTGCTCTACCGACTGAGCTACAAAGGCTTATGGCGACCCGGAAGGGGTTCGAACCCTCGACCTCCAGCGTGACAGGCTGGCGT
>CAZKBV010000003.1:0-39555 GCA_964551215.1 uncultured Oscillospiraceae bacterium
TGCAAGCAAGCATTTTTGCTCATGGTATAATAAACGCATGAGAGATACGCATTAAAACAAACGGAAGATGTAAAAATAGCGACAAAAACAATGACAAAAACAATAATGATTGAGGTGAATAGCTTGAACAGGGAAAAGATAATGCTCTCCGACGGGTGGAAATTCCTTTTGGGGGAAGAAAAGGTTCGTGAAGAAAGAGGCTGGTACATGGGGCTGGACGACAGCGGCTGGGAAACCGTATCGGTGCCTCACGACTGGTCGGTGAAATATCCGTTTTCCGAGAAAAACAGCAGCGGAACAGGCTACGTCCGCGGAGGCGAGGCGTGGTACAGAAAGAGCTTTAATTTGAAGGAAACAAAAGGGAAAAAGGTATACATTACCTTTGAAGGCGTTTATAATAATTCCCGCGTGTGGATAAATTCCAACTACCTTGGGAAACGCCCCTACGGGTATTCAACCTTTACCCACGATATAACGGAGTTCGTCCGCGAGGGAAACAATGTGGTAAGCGTAATGGTGAGCCACAAGGATATTGCGGACAGCCGGTGGTTTACGGGAAGCGGCATAGTGCGGCCCGTATATCTGACATTGACCGATGAAGCCGCGGCGGAGTACGGCGGAATAAAAATAACCGCCGCCGAAGTTTCGGAGGAAAAAGCCGTTATAAATGTTGAAACCAAAACGACAATGGAAGGTTTAAGAGTGGCCAACACGGTTATAGATCGCTTTGGCAGAAGCGTTGCGGGCTTCGAGGGCGGAAGCGTGGAAATAAGCCGCCCTCTTTTGTGGAGTCCGGACGAGCCGAATCTTTACACAATGAAAACCGATGTTTTCAGAGACGGACAGCTTACGGACAGTGTGGAGACGGTTTTCGGAATAAGATATTTCAGCCTTGACCCGGACAAGGGATTTTCCCTGAACGGGAAAAGCATGAAGCTGAAGGGAGTTTGTCTCCACCACGACGGAGGGTGCCTTGGAGCGGCCGTTCCCAAAAGCGTTTGGCGGCGCAGGCTATTGAAGCTGAAGGAGTGCGGCTGCAACGCCATACGTACCAGCCACAATCCTCCCGACCCGGCGTTGCCGGAGCTTTGCGACGAGCTGGGCTTTCTTGTTATGGACGAGGCCTTTGACGAATGGGAGGGGCCGAAAAACAAGTGGTGGCAGGGACACAATGTGTACCCGCCGAAGCTGTACGGCTATTACGAGGATTTTCCCAAGTGGGGCGAAGAGGATATAAAAACAATGGTGCGCCGGGACAGAAACCATCCCAGCATAATTATGTGGAGCATAGGCAACGAGGTGGACTATCCCAACGACCCGTATGTGCATCCGCTTTTTGACGAGGTAATTGGCAACAACGATGCCAACAAGCCCAAGGAGGAACGGATTTACGACGATAAACGCCCCAACGCCGAACGTCTGGCGAAAATTGCGGAAAAGCTCGTCAGGTGGGTAAAGGAGGAAGACATTACCCGTCCCGTAACGGCGGCGCTGGCGTTTCCGGAGCTTTCAAACGAAACAGGCTACGCGGCGGCTTTGGACATTGTAGGCTACAATTACAAGGAACAGCTTTACGAAAAGGATCATGAGCGCTTCCCCGGAAGAGTCATATTCGGCAGTGAAAACAGCCACTATCACAAGGCGTGGGAGGCTGTAAGGGATAACGACTATATCTGCGGGCAGTTCCTGTGGACGGGAATCGACTACATGGGAGAGGCTCACGGATGGCCGGTAAGAGCCAGCGGAGCCGGACTTTTGGATATGGCCGGATTTCCGAAGCTGAGGTTTTTTCAGCGCAGGGCTATGTGGCGGGATGAACCCTTTGCCGCGCTGGGAGCAAGGCCGCGCCCCGAAAGGGAAGAACGATTCCGCCCGTTTGGGGACGAGTGGAGCTTTGAACCGGACGCTTTGACAGAGGTAATATGCTATACAAATCAAAGGGAAGCGGAGCTGTTTTTAAACGGAGAAAGTCTGGGAAAGGGCGAATACAGTGACCGCGCGGGAGGCTTCGTTTGGAATGTGAAATACGCCGAAGGGAAGCTGAGAGCAGTGTGCGGGGAGGCTGAGGCGACGCTTGAAACGGCATATGAAGCCTGCCGCGTTGAGACGGAGGTTATAGCTTTTGACGATGACGACGTACAGCAGATAGAAATTACCCTCGCGGATAAAAACGGAAACACAGCCATAGCCGACAGTCGGGAAATACGCGTTCAAACCGAGGGCGCGGAGCTTATGGGCTTGGAAAACGGAAACATAGCCGACTGCCGAAGCTACAGCGAGAGCGCAAGAAACGCTTTTCGAGGCAGACTGATATGCTATGTGAGAAAAACCTCTCCTCACGCGGCGGTATATATAAAGGCCGGAGATTTGGAGAGTAAAATTTCCCTGAAACAGAGCCTTAGGGAAAAAATTTAATATTTTTAGAGGATTTATAAAAGATTTGGAGAATATATAGACTAATAAGGTTGTGTGCGCACAGTCTTATGAGAATCTCTAAGCCTTGGAACATCCGACGAGATTAGATTTTACTGAAAGGAAGATTATTATATGTCACCAAAGTATAAGCGCGTCCTTATAAAAGTCAGCGGAGAGGCTCTCGCGGGGGAAAAGGGCTTCGGCCTTGACGGAGCCACCCTCGACAACATTGCCGAAACAATAAAAATATGCTCCGACATGGGCGTTGAAATCGCCGTGGTTGTAGGCGGAGGAAACTTCTGGAGAGGCAGAACGGGAGAAAATATGGAGCGTACCAGAGCCGACCATATGGGTATGCTTGCTACGGTTATAAACGCTTTGGCTCTTTGCGACGCTTTCGAGCGCCACGATATACCCACAAGAGTGCAAACGGCCATTGAAATGCGCCAAATAGCCGAGCCGTACATAAGAGGACGAGCTATCAGTCATCTTGAAAAGGGCAGAGTTGTTATTTTCGGCTGCGGCACGGGAAATCCCTTCTTTTCAACCGATACCACGGCGGCCTTACGGGCGGCGGAAATCGACGCGGAAATAATTCTTCTCGCCAAAAAGGTTGACGGGGTGTACGACAGCGATCCGGCCAAGAATCCGAACGCAAAGAGGATAGATTCCATCAGTTACATTGATGTGCTTAACCGCGGGTTGGGCGTTATGGATACAACGGCCACGTCCCTTTGTATGGACAATAAAATGCCTGTCCGAGTGTTCGGCCTTGCTCAGCCCGACAATATAAGACGAGTAATAATGGGTGAGGAAATCGGCACCCTTGTATATTAAATTAAGCAGAAAGGAAGTACGAAAATGAAAAAGTACCCGGAAATTACAGAAAAAATGGATAAGACCCTTAATCACCTCCTGGGCGAATTCGGCACAATTCGTGCCGGAAGGGCAAATCCCACGGTCCTTGACAGAATTACGGTGGACTATTACGGCACAGCCACGCCTATTCAGCAGATTGGCACAATAGCCACTCCCGACCCCAGAACCATCACGATACAACCGTGGGATTCTTCGCTTCTCAAGGCCGTGGAAAAGGCAATTCTCGCTTCGGAGCTGGGAATCACTCCCCAGAATGACGGCAGGGTTATACGCCTTTCCTTCCCTCAGCTTACGGAAGAAAGACGTAAGGAACTTACAAAGCAGGCCGCCAAAAAGGCCGAGGAAGCCAAGGTTGCCGTAAGAGCTATCCGCCGTGACGCTATGGACGATTTTAAGGCCCAGAAGAAAAAGAGCGAAATAACCGAGGATGACTTTAAGGATATTGAAAAGGATATCCAAGAGCTTACCGACGCAAAAATAAAGGAAATCGACACAATGCTTGCCAAGAAGGACAAGGAAATCACGGAAATATAAGCGAATCCTCAGCGGGGAACGGGGCTGTCCGCCGAGGATTCCGTTCCCCGCCGAGGCGCTGTGCTTGCGGGAGTAAGGGCTATGAGTTTTTTTGACAGAGTTAAGGATAAACGGCTTGAAGCCGAGGTGGACTTTGACAATTTGCCGAAGCATATTGCCATCATTATGGACGGCAATGGCCGCTGGGCCAAGAAAAGGGGACTTCCCCGAAAAAGCGGCCACGCTATGGGGGCGAAAACCTTTGAGGTTATATCGGAGTGCGCCGGAGAGTTGGGTATAAAGGCGGTGACCTTTTACGCCTTTTCCACGGAAAATTGGAAAAGGGACAAGGAGGAGGTCAGCGCGCTGATGGCTCTTTTGGAGGATTACTTGGACAACGGCTTGGCGAAGCTGAAGAACCGAGCGGTAATACATTTTATCGGTGATCAGAGTGCTTTTTCCGACAGCTTCCGAGAAAAGCAGCGCTACATTGAGGAGGTCACTAAAAATAACGGGGACTTCCTTATTAATGTTGCGCTCAATTACGGCAGCCGTGACGAGATAACAAGAGCCGTGCGCAGGATTGCGGCGGAGGCCGCCGAGGGAAAAATCCCTCCGGAGGACATAACCGAGGAATACATTTCTTCACGGCTGGACACATCGGGAGTGCCCGATCCGGATCTTATTATCCGTCCCAGCGGGGAAAAGCGGCTCAGCAATTTCCTCTTGTGGCAGGGAGCTTATTCCGAGCTGTGGTTTGACAAGGTGCTTTGGCCGGATTTTAAGAAAGACGACCTTTTAAGGGCGGTTATAGACTACCAGAAGCGCAGCAGGCGTTTCGGGGGAAGATAAAAATCAGAGGACGGAGACCGCGAGCGATCGGTTTGCGGCAAGCCTTAACGGAGGGAAAAATATGCTGAAGCAGAGACTTATAAGCGCTCTTTTGGGCGTGGCGCTGTTTTTGATAGTGATATTCAGCGAAAAATACGTTCTCATGGCGGCGGTGCTGGCGGTGATTGAAATAGCCCTGTTTGAAATGTACCGCGCGGTGGGAATACTGAACAAGAAAATACTTGTGGGCGTGGGGATGGCTGTGCCGGTGTTTATCCTTTTCGGATTTATGTCACCCAAGCCCCAGAGCGTATATCTTGCCATATGGATATATCTGGTGATACTGTTTACAGTGCTTATTACAAGACATAACGCATACACTTTTACCGATATTTCCAAATTCTTTATGATAACCATATTGGTGAGTCTGCTGTTTTCCCATGCGGCGTGGACGCGTCAGACGGAAAACGGGCTTTGGAATACCTTCGCAATCTTTGTGGGCGCGTGGATAACCGATTCCTGCGCGTATTTTGCGGGCCGCGCTTTCGGAAAGCACAAGCTTGCTCCGGTGATAAGCCCGAAAAAAACAATTGAGGGCAGCATCGGCGGAATAGCGGGAACTGCGGCGATAATGTGCCTTTACGGCTTCTTTGTGGGGAAATTTTCTTCATGTACGCCGAACTACATACCTTTGCTTGTGCTGGGGCTGCTGTGCGGCGTGGTTTCACAGCTTGGAGACTTAAGCGCCTCCGCAATCAAGAGGGAGTACGCAATAAAGGATTACGGCAATATTATGCCCGGCCACGGCGGAATTATGGATCGCTTTGACAGCGTGCTGTTTGTGGCTCCTCTTGTGTACCACTTTGTTTTGCTTTTCCCGATTTTCAGTTAAGGGTGATTAAAAATGAAAAACATAGCTATTCTGGGCTCCACCGGCTCTATCGGCACCCAGACTCTTGACGTTGCCGACAGGGAAGGGGATATCCGGGTTTATTCCATAAGCGGACATTCCAACGTAAAGCTCCTTGAACAGCAGATAAGAAAATACAAGCCCGTTCTTGCCTGCGTGACAGATGAAGGCAGGGCGGCGGAGCTTCGCGCTCTCGTGGCGGATACGCCGACAAAGGTGCTTGCCGGAGAGGAAGGAGCCGAGGAATGTGCCTGCGCCGAAAAGGTAGAAACGGTTGTGGCGGCTATAGTCGGCATTGCCGGACTTCGGCCTACCGTTGCCGCCATAAAAGCCGGAAAGGACATCGCTCTCGCCAACAAGGAAACTCTTGTTACCGCCGGAGATATCGTAATGCCTCTCGCAAAGGAAAAGGGCGTAAAAATACTGCCGGTGGACAGCGAACACAGCGCGATTTTTCAGTCTGTTGCCGACCAGAAAAAATACCTGAAGCGGATTATTATAACCGCCAGCGGCGGGCCGTTCTTCGGAATGAAGCGCGAGGAGCTGAAAAACAAAACCCGCTTTGACGCTCTTAAGCATCCCAACTGGACTATGGGGGCAAAAATTACAATAGACAGCGCGACTCTCGTGAACAAAGGGCTTGAAATAATCGAAGCCATGCACCTTTTCGGGCTGGATACGGAGCATATTGCTCCGGTTGTCCACCGTGAAAGCATAATCCATTCCATGGTGGAATTTACCGACGGAAGCGTCATAGGTCAGATGGGCGTGCCGGATATGCGTCTGCCGATAGCCTACGCTCTTACCTATCCCGAAAGGAAGCTGCCCGTAACGGAGCCTTTGGATTTGGTAAAGGTTGGCAAGCTCACCTTTTACGATATTGACAACGAGGCCTTTCCGGCGGTAGAACTGGCGAAAAAGGCCGCAAAAACGGGAGGAACCATGCCGACTGTTCTTAACGGAGCCAACGAGGAGGCCGTAGGGGCGTTTTTAAAGGATAAGTGCGGCTTTTTGGAAATTACCGAGCTTATTGAAAAGGCTATGGATTCCCATAAGCCTGCGGCAAAGCCTTCGCTTGAGGATATAGCCGACGCCGACAGGGAAGCCCGTGAGCTTGTCCGCAGGGAACTGAATTTAAGCTAAAAAATATATTTTATGGTAATTGGAAGTGTGATATTTGATTTTTTCTATTGTCATTACAGTCTTGGCATTAGGACTTATGATATGTGTTCATGAGCTTGCGCATATGCTTACGGCGAAACGCTTCGGCGTGCTGTGCCACGAGTTTTCCATAGGCATGGGGCCGAAGCTTTGCTCCTTCGGAAAGGGCGAGACAAAGTACAATCTGCGTCTTTTGCCTATCGGGGGCTTCGTTCAGATGGAGGGAGAAGGGGATGAAAGCGACAATCCCCGTTCCTTCGGAAAGCTGATTTGGTGGAAAAGGATAATCGTCCTTGCCGCCGGAGCCGCCGTAAACATTCTTGTGGGCTGGCTTGTGTTCTGCGTAATTGCCGGCTGTTACGGCATAACCCCTTCCATGGTGGATTCCGTGCCGGAGCAGTACGCCGAAACCACGGTGTTTCAAGCGGGGGACGAAATTATGAAAATCGGCGGCTCGAAAGTTCACACTCAGAACGATGTGCTTATGGCGATGAGCAGGCTTGAAGCCGATGAAACCGACGTTACCGTTAAGCGGAACGGAAAAAGGGTTGTCCTTCGGGCGACCGTAAGAAATGAAAGCGGAGAAAAGCTGTTGGGCGTATACATGAAGCACGTGGAAAAGCCGGGAGTTATTTCGGCTTTGCGCTACGGAGCGTACGACAGTATTTATGTTGTCAAGGCCGTAATTTTATCGCTGGGGGATCTTATAACCGGAAAGCAGAGCCTTAACGCTCTCAGCGGTCCGGTGGAAATAGTTTCCGTGGTGGATGATGTTGTGGACGCAAAGCCTGCTGAAGGGCAGCGAGATTACCGTCTTAACGCGCTTTTGGAGCTTTTCGCCCTTATAAGCGTGAACTTGGGAGTGTTTAACCTTTTGCCGATACCGGCGCTGGACGGAGGGCAAATATTGTTTGTTGTAATTGAAAGGATAATAGGAAGAAAAATAAAACCGGAGGTTGTGGGAACGGTGAATCTTATCTTTTTTTCACTGCTGATGCTGCTGGCGGTGTACGTTACCTTCGGAGACGTGATGAGCCTTATAGGAAAATAAATATAGGGATAAAACCGATTTGTCGGAACGGATATACGAAAGGAGACTGACCGTGAGCAGACAGCAGGCCAGAGAGGACAGCTTCAAGATGCTTTTTGAAGCCAAAATAATAGGCACCCCGCCGGAGGAGCTTATGGAAAAATTTGCCGAAACCATTGAGGACGGCGACATTTGGGAACAGAAGTCCGTTAAAAAACGCGATATGGAATACATGAAAAGAATTATTTTCGGCGTTGCGGAAAAGGAAGGGGAAATTAACGAAAAAATTGCCCCGTTCCTTAAAAACTGGACTGTAGCCCGCATTGCAAAGGTGGATCTTGCCATATTGCAGCTTGCGATTTACGAGATTCTTTATGTTGACAGCGTGCCTGCGGCGGTGTCCGCCAACGAGGCTGTGGAGCTGGCAAAAAAATACGGAGGAAAGGACGCGCCGTCGTTTATAAACGGAGTTCTGCGTTCCTATATTCGGGAAAATGGCTGAAAACAGACGCATTGCCACGGTAACTCAGCTTAACAACTACATCAAAACGATTATTGACCGGACGCCCGTGCTTCAAAATTTGTGGATAAAGGGAGAAATAAGCAATCTTAAATTCCATTCCTCGGGGCATATATACCTTACGCTGAAGGACGAAGGGGGCGTGCTTCGGGCTGTAATGTTCCGCAACGCCGCCGCAAGGCTGGCTTTCCGTCCGGAAAACGGCATGAAGATTCTGGCCGGAGGGCGCATTTCGGTATACGGGCGGGACGGGGGATATCAGCTTTATATAGAAAATATGGAGGCCGAAGGTCAAGGGGAGCTTTATGTCCGTTTTGAGGCTCTGAAAAAGCAGCTTGAAGCGGAGGGGCTTTTCAATCCGGCGAGAAAAAAGCCTATTCCCCTTTACCCTAAAACCGTAGGCATCTGCACAAGTCCTACCGGAGCGGCCATAAGGGATATAATCAATATATTGAAGCGGAGATATCCGGTGGTTAAGGCCGTGATTTATCCTTGCCTTGTTCAAGGGGCGGGAGCCGCCGAAAGCATAATTAGGGCAATAGACTATTTTAACGAAAACAAGGCCGCCGACGTGCTTATAGTTGGTCGGGGCGGCGGCAGCATAGAGGATCTTTGGGCATTTAACGAGGAAGCTGTGGCTCGCGGCGTGGCGGCTTCGGAGATACCCGTGATTTCCGCCGTAGGTCATGAAACCGATTTTACCATATGCGATTTTGCGGCGGATCTTCGGGCGCCTACGCCCTCGGCGGCGGCTGAGCTGGCAGTTCCCGACATAGCCGTGCTGAACAGGCGCATAGGGGAATGTCAGAGCAGACTTTCCGTAAGGCTGAAGGAGAAGGCGGCATACGCCGAAAGACAGCTTGAGCTTATAAGCACCCGATGCAGTCCGGAAAGCTTCCGTCGGCGGCTTGGAGAGATGCAGATAAGCTGCGATGGGCTGCAAAACAGAATGGAAGCAGCTTTAAAAAATATGCTTTCCGTACAAAAACAGAAGCTTGGGGCGACGGTCGGAAGGCTCAACGCTCTTAGTCCGCTGAGTGTTCTGGAAAGGGGCTACAGCGTGGCGTTATGCGAAGGAAAACCTGTTAAAGCTACACAGGACGTGACGTTGGGCAGTGAAATATGGACGGTGGTTGCCGACGGAAAAATAAAATCTGTGGTTACCGATAAGGAAGGAGGACAGCCTTATGAAATTTGAGGAAGCCTTGAAGGAGCTTGAAGAAACGGTTAAAAAGCTGGAAAGCGGGGAAACATCCCTTGAAGAGTCCATAGAGCTTTTTGAAAGAGGAGTGGGGCTTACGAAGGAGTGCCGCAAGCTACTTGAAGGAGCGGAGCTTAAGGTGACTCAGCTTGTAGACGGCAGTGAAAAGCCCTTTGATACCGAAAATATGCCCCGAACGGAGGAACAGCCGTGAAATTTGAGGATAAATACCGGGAATATCTGGAAAAAATAAACGCCGAGCTTGAAAGGGCGGTTTCAAAAAGCGATGAAATAACCTATAAGGCCATGGCTTACAGTCTGCTTGCCGGAGGAAAGCGTATCAGGCCCGTCCTTGTAATGGCCTGCTGCGACGCTCTGGACGGGGACAGGGAGCTTGCTCTCAGATACGGCTGCGCCCTTGAAATGATACATACATACTCCCTTATACACGATGATTTGCCCTGCATGGACAATGACGAGCTGCGCCGCGGCAGACCCACAAATCACATGGTGTTCGGCGAGGCGCAGGCTCTCCTTGCGGGGGACGGACTTTTGAATCTGGCGGCGGAGTACATAAGCGTAAACAGCACGGCTCCCGAAAAGGACATAAAGGCTGTAGCCTCATTGTATACCGCGTCCGGAGCCTTCGGCATGATAGGCGGTCAGTCGGACGATATCGCCGCGGAAAATGGCGGCTCCGGCGGTGCGTCCGTGGAAAAAATACACAGCCGAAAGACCGGAGCGCTTATAAGAGCGGCGGGGGAGCTTGGGGCCATTGCCGCCGGAAGGGAAAAGGGTACCTTTGAGGCTTACACGACGGCTCTTGGGCTTGCCTTCCAGATAAAGGACGATATACTGGACGTGGAGGAAAGTCCGCAGGAGCTTGGCAAAAGCAACAGCGACCGCGAAAACAGCAAGGTTACTTTTGTCAGCGTTTACGGCATGGATAAGGCGAAGGAGCTGCTCGCAAGGCAGACGAATAAGGCAAAGGAGGCCCTGAAGCCTTTGGGCGAAAAGGGCGGATTCCTCCGCGATATGGCAGAGTATCTGCTGGAAAGAAAAAAATAAGGTATTGGGGAATCGGGAACAATAAACGGAAAAAGCCCGATTTGTGACAGAGGTGATACAATTGTTTGGAAAGCTTGATTTTATAGTTGAAAAGTATGACAGCTTAAGCAAGGAAATAAGCGACCCTCAGGTTATTGCCGATATAGACAGGTGGCGGGGGCTTATGAAGGAACACAGCTCCCTTGCTCCCATTGTCGAAAAATATAAAGAATATAAGGCGGCGAACAGCGCTATTGAGGAAGCGCAGGAAATGCTTTCCGAAAAGCCCGACCCGGAATTCGAGGAAATGCTTAAAGGGGAAATTGATGAAAACAGGGCGAAGCTCCCAAGGTTAGAGGAGGAACTGAAGATACTCCTTATACCCAAGGATCCCAACGATGAAAAGTCCGTAATTATGGAGATACGAGGGGGAACCGGGGGCGAGGAAGCGGCTCTTTTTGCGGGGGACTTGTTCAGAATGTATTCCATGTACGCCGAACAGCGGCGGTGGAAGATAGAAATTATAAATTCCAACCCGACCGATTTGGGAGGATATAAGGAAATAACCTTTTCGGTTGAGGGAGAGGGCGCGTACAGCCGCCTGAAATACGAAAGCGGGGTTCACCGTGTTCAGCGCGTGCCTGAAACGGAGTCCGGCGGACGTATTCAGACCAGTGCCGCGACCGTGGCCGTTCTGCCGGAGGTTGAGGATGTGGAGGTTGAAATAAACCAAAACGACCTTAAAATAGATGTTTTCCGCGCGGGAGGGCCGGGCGGCCAGTGCGTGAATACTACGGATTCGGCGGTCAGGATAACCCATCTCCCCACGGGGCTGGTGGTTTCCTGTCAGGACGAAAAGAGCCAGCACAAAAATAAGGATAAGGCCATGAAGGTGCTTCGCAGCCGCCTTTACGACCTCATGGAAAGCCAACGCAGCGCCGCTATTTCACAGGAAAGAAAAAATCAGGTTGGCAGCGGCGACCGCAGCGAGAGAATAAGAACCTACAACTTCCCGCAGGGAAGAGTCAGCGACCATCGCATAAATCTCACACTGTACAAAATAGAGGCCGTAATGAACGGCGACCTTGATGAAATAATTGATGCGCTCAGCACTCATTTTCAAAGCGAAAAGCTTAAAAATACGGAGGGGGACAATTAAAATGGAAGCTCATATAGAGGCAATAGGGCTGGTTAAAATTATTGAGGATTTTCACCTGGAAAAGGTATATGTCCCCGACAATCTGAACAGCATAAAAATAAAGTGCGCCGATGTACACCGTCCCGGCATACAGCTCGGCGCGGGGTATTTCGACTATTTTGACGCGGACCGAATACAGCTTTTAGGCAAGGCGGAGCAGTTCTATATGATGGAAAAGACTCCCGAGGAAAGATTCATGGCTTACGATAAGCTTATGAGCTCCGGAATCCCGGCGGTTATCGTCACCCGTTCTCTGGAGTGCTACCACGAGCTTGTGGAAACCGCAAGAATCCATCGGGTGCCGCTTTTAAGAACGGAGGAAAGCACCTCCGCTTTTACCGCGGCTCTTATAGGCGCTCTGAATGTTTACCTTGCTCCCACAGTAACCCGCCACGGAGTTTTGGTTGAGGTATACGGCGAGGGCGTTCTGCTGCTGGGCGACAGCGGCGTGGGCAAAAGCGAAACCGCCATTGAGCTTATAAAGAGAGGCCACCGCCTTGTAGCCGACGACGCGGTTGAAATAAAGCGTACCTCCGCAAAAACGGTCGTAGGCTCCGCACCGGAAATTATCCGCCACTTTATGGAGCTTCGGGGAATCGGGATTGTGGACGTAAAGCGTATTTTCGGCGTAGGCGCCGTTAAGGATGCGGAAAAAATCGACCTTGTAATAAATTTGGAGGTTTGGCAGCAGGGCAAAAATTACGAGCGTCTGGGGTTAGACCGTGAGAATACGGATCTTTTGGGCATAAGTCTGCCCAGTCTTACCATTCCGGTTCGGCCCGGACGTAATCTGGCGGTAATAATAGAAATCGCCGCCATGAACAACCGTCAGCAGAAAATGGGCTACAATGCCGCAGAGGAACTTAGCGAAAGGCTTAACAAGCAGATGGAAAACCAAAACATTTCGGGCGGTGATTTATTTTGATTATAGCGGTTGACACTCATACTCACACCAACATAAGCCACCACGCGTACTCTACATTGGAAGAAAATATAGCCGCCGCCAAGCGCAAGGGCATGGAGGGCATTGCTATGACAAACCACGGCCCCAAGCTGGGCGACGGAGCCCATCCGTGGCATTTTTCCTCCCTTAAAAATTTTAAAAACTATGTTTACGGGATCCGCCTTTTAAGAGGGGCGGAGGTAAATATTATGAACGAGGACGGGGATATCGACTTGGACGATTACGCCCTCGCTCCGCTGGAAATAGTCATCGCGTCTATGCACACTCCCTGTTTCCCGCCGGAAAAGGGATACGACGCCGTGACGAAGGGGTATATAAACGCCATAGAGAAAAATCCTAAAATAAATATCATAGGCCACATGGGAGACGGGCGGTATAGGTGCGACTACGAAAGAGTTCTGGAAAAGGTGAAGGAAACGGGAAAAATCGTGGAAATCAACCACCACTCCTTTGATGTGCGCAAGGGCAGCAAGGAAAACTGCCGGGAAATCGCCCTGCTTTGCAAGGAAATGAGGATTCCCGTGGTAATGAGTACGGACGCGCATTTCAGCGACGATGTGGGGGAGGTCGCGAATTCCGCCGCGCTCCTTGAAGAAATCGAATTTCCGGAGGAGCTTATTTTAAATACAAGTCTTAGTAAGCTGGCGGATTATCTTAATCTGGAAATTTAGTTAATTTATTATTTGGGAATGATTGGCATGAATACTGAACTCAAAAGGGAGCTAATAAACGCTCTCGGCGGGGAAAGCGTAAAGGAAAACGTAAGCCTTAAGGAATACACCACATTCCGCACCGGAGGGCGGGCAGAGCTTTTTATAGAGCCGGACAGCTCCCTTTCGGCGGCAAAGGCCGTGGAAATACTCGGCGGCTTAGACCAAGCCTATCTTATTTTGGGAAACGGTAGCAACGTCCTTGTTGCGGATGAGGGAGTAAGCTGTCCGGTTATACACATAGGGAAAAAGATGAGCCGTATAACGGTTTTTGAAAACTGCATAACCGCCCAAAGCGGAGCCGCCCTTTCCGCAGTGGCGCGTACAGCTATGGAACATTCCCTTGCCGGACTGGAATTTGCCTCGGGAATCCCGGGAAACGTAGGGGGCGGCGTTATTATGAACGCCGGAGCCTACGGCGGAGAGCTTAAGGACGTTGTGGAGGCGGTATGCTTTATCGGCCCCGACGGGAAGGAATACACGGCGGATAACGCCGAAATGGAATTCGGCTATCGAAAAAGCGCGCTTTCCGGCGGAAATTGCATTGTTACGGCGGTGAGCTTCCTGCTTCGCAAAGGAAATAAGGATGAAATTGCGGAAAAAATGAAGGAGCTGAACCGACGCCGTCGGGATAAACAGCCATTGGAATATCCCAGCGTAGGCAGCACCTTTAAGCGCCCCGAAGGGTATTTTGCCGGAGCCTTGATTGAAGGCGCCGGACTAAAGGGCTTTTCCGTAGGAGGCGCGGCTGTAAGCGAAAAGCACGCCGGCTTTGTTATTAACAAGGCTTCCGCTTCCTCGGCGGATATTCTGGCATTGATAGAACACATACAAAAAACTGTATACCAAAAGGACGGCGTTATGCTGGAGCCGGAGGTTAAAATCTGGGGGATAAGCAAATGAGATTTATAATAATTACGGGAATGAGCGGCGCCGGAAAAACTCAGGTAATGCATTTTCTTGAGGACATAGGCTATTATTGCATAGACAATATGCCGCCTATCTTTATAAACACCTTTGCCAAGGCCTGCTACAACGAAAGAAATCTCCAGAACGTGGCAATTGTTACGGATATCCGCAGCGGAGATATGTTTGACAGCATAGAAACGGAGTTGGATAATCTCAGGGCGGAAGATTTCCCCTTTGAGGTTTTGTTCCTTGAGGCCAGCGAAAGCGTCATTATAAAGCGCTACAAGGAAACCCGCCGGAGCCATCCCCTCAGCGTCGACGGCCGCATTGCCGACGGTATAGAAAAGGAAATGGTGAAGCTGAAAAATCTCCGTGCGAGAGCGGATCATATAATAGATACAAGCAATCTGCTGACTCGTCAGCTGAAAAAAATAGTTACCGATTTGTACGGCGACGGGGAAGAAAGCTACTTTACGGTAGAGTGCCGCTCGTTCGGCTTTAAGCACGGCATCCCCACAGATGCCGATTTGGTGTTCGACGTCCGTTTCCTTCCAAACCCCTTTTACATTGAAAATCTAAAGTCTCATACAGGGCTTGAAGCTCCCGTGAGGGATTACGTTATGGAGTTTCCCCAGTCCCTTAAATTTTTGGATAAGCTTTACGACATGGTGTCCATGCTCATACCATACTATATTGAAGAAGGAAAAACCCAGCTTGTTATCTGCATAGGCTGCACCGGAGGCCATCACCGCAGCGTGGCCATTACCGAGGCTTTGGGCAAGCTTCTGAAACAAAACGGCGTCAACGTCACTCTCACTCACAGGGATATAGAACGGTAGGTGATTGAAATGTCCTTTGCGGCAAAGGTGAAGCAGGAGCTGTGCTCCGCCAAGGACAAGGGAATGTGTTGCAAAAGAGCGGAGCTTGCGGCAATGCTGCTTTTCGGGGGAAGCGTTTCCGGCAGCGGTATGCAGGTTCATACAGAGCGCGGCGATGTGTTTAAGAGGCTGTGCGTGCTGCTTAAAATGGTGCTGGGGCAGTCCTACGCTCAGCCGGAGACGGACGTAGTCGTGCCTTTAAGCAGACTGGACGAGCTGGGAATATTCATTGACGGCTCCGAGACGGCCATTGACGAAGAGGTCTTTGACAAAAGCTGCTGCAAGCGAGCTTTTTTTCGCGGAGCTTTCCTCATGGCGGGAACGGTTACGGATCCTCAGAAAAACTACCGTCTGGAGCTTTTTGCCTATAATGAAACCGTGGCGGCTCTGGCTTCGGAAATGCTGGAAAGCTTTGGTCTTGCTCCTAAAAGTACATTGCGGAAGAATTATTATGTAATATACCTTGAAGACAATGAGTCAGTCTGCGACAGCCTCATTCTTATGGGTGCGCCTGTTTCCATGATGGAGATGACAAACGTGCAGATTGAAAAGGATATCCGCAACCATAAAAATCGTCAGAGCAACTGCTACGCGTCGAATCTGGACAAAGCCTTAACCGCTTCCGCAAGGCAATGCGCCGCCATAGACGAGCTTGCCCGTACGGGAAAGCTGGAAACTCTTGACGAGGGGCTTAAGGCCGTTGCCTATGCCCGCGCCGGGAATCCGGAGCTGAGCCTTAAAGAACTGGCGGAGCTGCTTGGCATAAGCAAAAGCACCCTTAACAGGCGGTTAAATAAGCTGACAGAGCCGGAAAAGTGAGGTACGAGCGAAGGCGTAAAAGGCGGAAATATATGATTTTGAGGATTTCCAAATTCATATTTGAGAATTTTCAAATTCATTCTGCAAGCATAATGTCAATATTTCCCCGCAAAATTTTGGCTTGTTATGCGGAGAGCGTAAAAAACGTATAAACCGTATAAGCCGAAAAAAGGATTGACAGAGCCATAAGTAATCTAAAAATTACCTATGATTCAATCAATCCTTTTTTTAAAAAAGAAGGCGATGGCGCGAGCAATGGGGCGAATTTCGCATAAAAATCGAAGCAAGCGATATAAAGCTTGCTTCGATTTTTATTTAGGGGGGATAGATATACAAAGTAAAGGGTAAAAATAAAACGTAATCCGCAATTAATCGTTAAAGATTTTATATAATATGTTTATTGCTAAAATATAAACGCCATATTTGTTAAGCACGATAATCAACTTTTGAACGTAATTATGGTAACATTTTTGGATGAGCAAACAACTCAAGTTGCAGATATTGACAATCCTTTTCTAATAAGATATAAAAATGATTAGTGGTGGTAAAATAGAACTTGAAAAGGAGCTGTTAAAAATGAGATTAATTACCGATGAACTTATGGAGGAATTTAAAACCTATCTGGAGAGCGAAGAAAAATCACGGGCAACTGTTGAAAAATATGTTCGTGACGTTCAGGCCTTTAGAGTATGGCTGAGTGGCAGAGAGGCAGGAAAGGTAATGGTGATAGAATATAAGCGAATATTGAGCGAGAAATATGCTCCGGCCAGCGTAAATTCTATACTTTCATCCTTAAATAGCTTTTTTATACACAAGGAATGGTTTGATTGCAGGATAAAAACACTTAAAATCCAACGCCAAATATATGCGCCGAGGGAGAAGGAGCTTACAAAAGCGGAATATGAGAGGCTTTTGGACGTGGCGAAAGAGAAGAACGAAAGACTGTATTATCTTATACAGACAATATGCTCAACAGGAATCAGGGTGTCGGAGCTTCAATTTATTACTGTTGAGTCGGTGATAAACGGGGAAGCGAATATAAACTGCAAAGGAAAACAGCGCAAGGTATTGTTGCCAAAGCAGCTATGTAAAATGCTGAAGGGGTATATAAAGTCAAAAAATATAAAAAAAGGCCCCGTGTTCGTAACAAGAAACGGAAAACCTCTTGACAGAAGCAATATATGGGCGGAAATGAAAGGACTTTGCGAAAAAGCCGGAGTTTTAAAGGCAAAAGTGTTTCCCCACAATCTAAGGCATCTCTTTGCCAAGGTTTACTATGCGGGTCAAAAGGATATTGTCCGCCTTGCCGATATTCTTGGACATTCAAGCGTGAACACCACAAGGATATATACAATGGAAAGCGGAGATGTCCACCGTCAGCAGATACAGAAACTGGGTCTGTTAAGATGCTGAAAAAATAATACAACATAATTCACATTATGTTGTAGATACATGGACTTTAATTCACTATACATAATCATTATACCAACAAAAGTGGTAAAAGTCAATTATTTGTGACAAAAAAATTAAATTAAAAATGAAAAAAATCGAAATAAGTACATCAAATGAAGGCCAATAGCAAAATTCATGCTTGATTGGCCTAAAAATCGTATGTTTTGCATTGGAATATAAGGGCTGATATTTCAAATATACACCACAGGTTATTTAAAATACATTAAAGTTGTACAACATAATGTGAATTATGTTGTATGTATACGGACAACATAAATTTTCAATAGGAGGAACGATTATGGTAAAACAAACATGGAAGAAAAAGCTTTTGTCCGCTGTGGTTTCGGTTGGCATGATGTGTACATCAATGCCGACATTCCCGGTATTTGCTGCCGGGAGCTACAAGGCTACGGCTGAAAACGGGGTGGACGGAAAGCCCGGTCCGGATGCAGGTGACACCGTAACAATAACTGCGGTGGGAGCGGAGATTGCAGATCCTGCCATTATGGAAAACTGGAAAGAACTTTTTACTGTTGAAAAGGCCGATATGTCTGTGGGCAGCTTCGGCGATGAGGCTGAAGCGGTTTTGAATGAGGATGGCAGTGTAACCATTACTCTCGGAGAAACCGGGCTGGACATCAATGAAGGCGATTCTGTTAAGGTGGCGGAAAATGTGTTTACCGACGGTATTTCATCGGAAGGCTTTTCCGTGGTTATCGAAGGTAGCTTCGGCGAGGAACACCTGACAAAAATAAATTTTGTTGTTGTTCCGGCTAACGCAGAAATAAAAATTGAGGGATATGACACTATTCCTGAGTATTTCGGCGTAGGAGAGTATAAGATCACTATCACGGAGGACACTTGCTATCCCGAAGAATATTACATAACAATAACCGAAGAAACATCATCTGAGATAACTTTGGAATATAGTCTTATGAAGCTTCCGGCGGATATAACGGATCTCGATGAATTTATAAATGAAGCTGAGTTTTATTTATACAACGATGTACTCTATACAACGGCATCAATTGAGGCCCTTAAGACGGCTTATGAAAATGCTATAGAAGTACGGGACGGTAGCTATACCATAGATGAGCAGGCGATAATTGATGCCGCAACAGCTGAAATTGCTATAGCAATTGACGGAATGCAAAGAGCTGTGAAGGTCAGCATTTCAGCAATAGCGGTGTGTTCGGACGTAGAGAAGAATTATGGCAAGGCCGATAATATTTACGTTACCTTTGACCGCCCCACGAACGGGACTCTTGATGCGGCCTTTGTTACAGTAGGAGATCTTCCCGTGACGGATTTGGAATGGGACGAAACAAATACGATTCTTAAGCTCGTTCCCGACAGCAGCGTGTCTACCGGCGCCGTAGTAAAGATACAGGAAAATTCCGCCTTCCGTTCATCGGAGGATGAGGTTATTTTGGCCACCGAAGCCGAAGTTGAAGGAAATCTTGACGGTGCGGAAGAGTTTGTTGCACCCTCCGCTATGATGGCTGTAATTATTAAAGTAAACGATAAGGCCGGAGCCAATGAGGGAGATATTATTAAGGTAATTTTTAACGCACCTGTTAAAGATGATCTTACTCCCGAAATGCTTAACTCCGGACTTGCAGGCTCTGTCGGAGAATTTGACGAATCAGCTACCGTTTATACGATAACCCTTGGCAGCGAAGCCGATATATCCGATAAGGCAGAGTTGAAATTCGCCGAAATCAGCACAGTGCTTACAGGCTCCTTCGGTAAAGCTGTTGTTCCCAAGGTGCTTTCGGCTAAGATTGAAGATACTACGGGAAATTCTCTCACAAAGGGAGATAAAATCTATATTAGCTTCAGTGCTCCCACCAACGGCAAAACAGGAACACTTACCGGACCTCTTGCGGGAGCAAATGCGGCGTGGGAAGACGGGGATATGACTCTTGTAATTGAACTTGGAGATGGTGAAATTACAAACAAAACTATCCTTGACCTTTCCGATTGGGGCATTATGGATAAAAACGAAACTGTTGATGCTGAAGGCGTAAACAATATACGGCTTATAGGATCCTTCGGCAAGGCCATAACTCCAAAGATCATTAAGGCTATAGCGTACTCTCTTAACGATGTTCACATGATCAGAGTTATGTTTAATGAGAGCGTTATGATTGAAGACGGAACAATAAATGTTTCCGTTAAAACGGATGACGGCTCCGCGGCTCCTCTTTTGAAGTCCAACACCGTGACCGTTAAGGATGAAAATAATGAACCCGATGATTTTACATTCCTTGATATCGCTCTTGAAAGCGGACACACCCCTCTTAAGGACGGTGTAAAATATAGTATTGAATTTGAAAACAGCAGAATCCTTGATTTTGAAACCGGTACTGTTGCAATGGAATCTTATGAAGCTCCGATTATAGGCAACTTCTCCGAGCCTATTACCCCGGAAGTACTCAGCGCAACATACATCAGTGCAGACGGCAGCGGAATTCAGAAGGATGGAGACAAGATAATAGTTGTACTTAATACAAGTGTTGCAAATCCTGATGATATGGGTGTGGTAACGATTGACGGTGAAACTCAGAATGATTATACCGTTGAAGACAACTGTATTGTTATTTCTCCTATAAGCACAGATATAAAGGTTAAAGATGAAAAGATTATCAGTAAAATTAAAGTTGAAGGCTTTGTGGACAGTGCCACCGAGCGTGCTCAGGTAAATGCAAAGTCTGTTGACATAGGCGGCAGCATGGGCAAAAAGCTTACTCCTGAATTGCTGAGCTTTACATATATAAGTAAGGACGGCAGCGGTGTACAAAAGGCCGGCGATAAGGTAACTGCCGTATTTAACACGGAGGTTAAGGACGTTAAGTTTAACGGTACAAGGTTGATCGGCAACGGCTATATATTCACATATGAAGTGAACAGTGCCGACAGCAACTTTGAAATCGGCGGTGTATATTCTTTGACAGCCGTATCAAATATGACCGAAGAAGAGACCGTTCTTGAAGGAACACTCAGCGGCAGCATGGGAAATAAGGTTACTCCCGAAGTTGTAAGCATGACATACATGAGCGCAGACGGTAGCGGTGTTCAGAAGGACGCAGATACCATAACTGTTGTATTCAATGTTGCTGTCGAACTGAAATCCGTAAAGGGCGGCGATGGCATAGCTATTGGTGAAATCGCGGACAGCAGTGATAACGGAATAACATACACAGTTAAAAGCCTTAAAAAGGGTAAGGACAATAACGGCGAAGACATTGTAAAAATCGGCGGTAGCTATAAATTGATTGTAACATCTAAGCTGACAGGTGGGGAAGATGAAATTGAACTTGAAGCAGTTCTCGGCGGCAGCATGGGCAACAAGGTTGAAGGAAAGCTCTTGAGCATGACATATGTCAGCGCGGACGGAAGCGGTGTTCAGAAAGCTAAGGATAAGGTTATATTAGTATTTAATACGCCGGTAAAGGATGTTAAATTTAACGGCACAAACATACAGGCAGTAGACGGCGGTTATACATTTATCTATAATGTAACCGACGATGAGGAAAAGCCCGTAATAGGAAACGAATATGCGGTTTCCGCAAAATATGCCGACGATGCAAGAAATGACGAAATAAATACCTCAATGACTCTCGGGGGCAGCATGGGCAATAAGGTGGTGCCGACGGTAGTAAGCGCAGTTTATGTAAGTGCTGACGGTAACGGCGTTCAAAAGGAAGCCGACAAGGTTGTTATTGTGTTTAATACTCCTGTATCTATTGATAATATTTCCTCTATCGGCAGCAAGGTTGAAAGCTCCGACAATATTGTATTTACGGTAACCGAACTTAAGAGCGGCCTTGTGATAGGAAATAAGTATACGGTTGAAGCAAAATCCATAGCCGCCGGTGAGCCTATGGCGGAAACGCAGGTTGAGCTTAAGGGCAGCATGGGTTATGCGGTTCCCGTAGAAGTTGTCTCCGCAACGGCGAAAACAGTTATAACAGGTCAGGAATACACTCCTGTTATAGATGTGATTTTTGACGGTGCTGTTAATATTAATATTGACACTACATCAACTCCGAGTACCGTGGAAGAATTTAACGACTCCAATGAATCGGTTAAGGCTGTTTCGGTTTTAACATTGAAGGACAGCAGCAACAATGTATTGGGCATAAGAATTAAGCTCAGCGCGGAAACAAAAGATACATCAATCGTAAACCTTTCCAAACTGGGTATCAAGAGCGAAGCTACAGGCAAGGAAATAGACGGCCTTGACAGCGTGGCGGTTAAGGGCGCAATTTATCCCGTTGTTACAACCTGCGTTGCAGAATCCGCAGGCGACGGAACAATACTGATCAACTTCACTTCTCCCGTTACGAGTGCCGTGCTTGACAAACAGATGAAAACCTCTCAGTTTGCAACTCTTTACGGGACAGGTTCATATGCGGAAATAGACGGCACATTGCTCACCATACACCTTGGAGAAAATGCAGCAATTAAGTCTAACATAAACAAATATGCTATGCTTACCGGTCTTGGCATAAGGTCTTCCCTTTGCCTTGAAAGCTCGGAAATTGCCGGACTTTACAGCGTAAGCGGTAGCTTTGTTTCTGACAAGCAGAAGGTTTCTCAGATAAAAGCAGGCAGTGCTTCCTTTGAAAGCTCTGAGGCAGCCAAGGGCGATGTTATAAGAATTGTGTTCGAGGCGGAAACAAATATTCCTGAGCTTTCAGATCTTAATGAATATATTTCTGTTGTCGATAAAACCCTTGATGAATTCTTCGGCACGGGCTACAGCGCTCAATGGGAGAATCTCAGAACCCTTAAAATTACTCTCGGCGGAAAGAGCGCAGATGAAACTGTTGCTGATGAAACAACAGAAACTCCCGAAGCTGTTCTTGATCCCACTGTAAAGGTTGGAGACGAGATCACCGTAAAAGGCATAGCTTTTGCTAACGGCGAAGGAATGATGGAAGATGCGGCCGCGGAAATAGGCGGAAGCTTTAACGGTCGTGAATTCACCATCGAGGACGCAAGCCTTAAAAAGGACGGGGACTATATTGCTTCCGCAAAGATTGTCAACAACCTCAGCAGCAGCAACAAGCCTGTTGTGGTATGCGCAGTATACAACGGAAAAACACTTCTTTCTATACACAGAACATCTGTAAGTATAACCGATTCCGAAGAAGTGATCTTTGATATCCCTGCAAAGGGAGGAAGCGTATCTTGCGTGAAAATTATGGTGTTTGACAGCACATTCAGAGACATCAACGAAACTGTTGGAATACTTGCCGAAACAGTGACTTGCGAAATTTCTAAAAATTAACAGGAGGGCATAACATGAAAAAAATATTATCATTACTGCTTTCCGTAATACTATGTTTTTCCGGTATTGCCGTATTTGCCGAAGACACTAAGGCAACCGTAAGCGGTGACACTTACAGTGACGGTAGCTTCAGCGGCTCGTATAAAAGCGGAACAGCCGTGACGGTTTCAATTCCGGAAGAAGGCAAAAACAGGGATTATGTGATTCGTGCCTATAATTCCGAAAAGGAACTGCTTTATGTCAGCACTCAGCCTGTTATAGAGAACGGCACAGTCTCCTTTGCCTTTGATTTGCCTGAACTCGGCAAAGGTAAAAGGGATACAGTAACAGGAGAAATCAGCGTATCATGGAATCACGATAATACACAGAACAGAGTACGCTATCCCTTCGAGATTAATGTTGCTCTGGCGGGCAGTAGCGGCAGTAGCGTAGGCGTCTCTAACAATGAAGAAAAGGATAAGGTACCCGCATGGATAAAGACTACAGCGGAAGTAAAAGATGAGCAGCCGAAAATTGTTGACCCCACAGATGTAGATACCCTTGTAAATACGGCCGATAAGATTGCTCCTACAACGGAAAACGCAGTAAATCTTATTAAAGATATAACCAAAGAAACCATTGCCGATGGCGGTATGGCCGCAGCATTAAGCCCTGACGCTAAGCATAACATGGCAATTGTTTCAGAGTTTATGGCAAGCAAACTAAGCGAAAAAACAACAAGAGCCATCAGGTCATCAAAGAAAAACACGATTGTAATTGACAAGAGTGTTATCAGTGAGAATGACGTTAAAACTATTGACAGCAACCTTAAGACCTTTGAAAAAACCATAAACGATGATAATATCACCCTTAACCGTAAGCTTTACAAGGATCTGACAATAAGCGTCAGCACAACTATAGATCGCCCCATAAGCATAGAGTTTGACAAAGACGTTACCGATATTGTGAAAGAAGCAGACAGAGTAATTATCGCTAATGAGAATTTTCGTGTAAGCTATTCCGGCAGTGAGCTTGCGGCCTGCCTCGACGCACAGGAAAGCAATTACAGCACGGAGCTGGATTTTGTGGAAAATACAAAATCCGAAAAGACCGTAAAGGTAAGCTTTGAATCTCCGGAGAATGTGTCTGTAAAGGTGGCGTTCCCCTGCGATATTGACGAAGGCGCTTATAAAGCCATTCTTAATGAAAAAGGCGACACAATAGGCGGTAAGTATAATCCTGCGGATAAAACCGTAGAGGCTATCATCGATAAGGGCGAAACTTTGACAATAAAAGACAACAAGAAGGAGTTCCAAGATCTTAAAAACAGTGATGAAACTCTTCGCCGCAGCATTGAGTATTTGGCTTCCTCGGGAATATTCCAAGGAAAGAGCGAAACAGAGTTTGACCTTAACGGCACAATAACCCGCGCCGAAATCGTTACAATGGTAATGAGAGTTCTTTCAGCAATAGATCCCAACGAGGACGGCAACTTTGAGGATGTTCAGTCCACCGACTGGTTCTTTGGAGCGGCAGGCTCAGCACGGAAGCTGAAGATTGTGGAAGGCTTCCTTGACGATGAAAACGTACGTACCTTCCGGGGCGGCGACGTAATTTCAAAGGAACAGATATACACAATGATTTCCCGTATTCTTACCCGCCCCGAAAACGGATATATCATTCCAACAGGGGACGAATACGAGAGATGCTTGAATTACAACGACAGAGATGAGATTGGCGAATGGGCTCTTGACAGCATAGCTCTGGCAAACAGCGTTAAGGTAATTGTTGAAAGCGACAATCCCGCCAAGCTGCTTTCCCCCAAGGCGGGAATGACCAGAGGTGCAGCCGCGTCGGCCATATACAGGCTGTTTGTAATAATGAGATAATCTTATAAGGAGGAGACGGCAGTGAAAATAAACCTGGTCATAGCGGACAGAGATGAAATGTATCTCAACCGTTTTGCCGGATATATTCAGGAAAAGGGCGGAGGAATAACGGTATATGCGTTTTCCTCTATGCCCAGCTTTGAAAAGCACCTTGCTTTAGGAGAAAATACTGACATAATTTTATTTTCCGCATCGATGCTTTGCGATAGCGTCAGGAACAGTCCGTCCGTAAAGCTTCTTATGGCGGAAGACGACCGAGTCTCAGACATGGGCTTCGACTGCGTAAATAAGTATCAAAAGGCGGAGAGCTTTTTAAGCACCGTGCTACTGTACTATGCCGAAAAAAGCGGCCACAGCGAGGCAGTTATCAAGGGCAATAAAAATTCAATAGTTGCCGGATTCTATTCTCCCATAGGGGGAAGCGGAAAAACCAATCTGGCGCTTGCCGTTACGGCAGGCGCCGGACGCCGGGGACGAAAGAGCCTATACCTCAGTTTTGAGCGTATTAGTTCTGTCGGAGAACTGCTCCGCCATGAATCACAGCGGGATATTAGCGATGTTTTTCTTGCGCTTAAGAGCAAGGAAGGTAATGCCGGGCTGAAACTTATGGAAGCAAAATATACAGACACTGTTTCGTCGGTTACATATGTAAACCCGTCCCGCAGCGCTTTGGAAATAAACGAGGTTACAAATGATGAGCTTTGCCGTTTTATACAGGAAGTTGACGCTATGGGCGAATTTGACATTATATGTGCGGATTTTGATTCTTCCTTAAACATAGACAAGATAAATATACTTCGTTGCTGTGATGTTATAGTTGTTCCGTTTACGGAGGACTACGCAGGGGAAGCAAAGCTGCGTTGCCTTCTTGGAGAACTGGAGCTGCAAGGCGAGGAACTTGAGGACATAGGAAAAAAGCTTATATTTGTAAAAAGCAAAAGTACTCAGCAGGGCTGCTCCTTCCTTGCGGATTATATCAGCGTTCCGTACTGTACGGCTCTTTCTTCTCCCGAAAATGTGCTTCGCAGTCCGGAGGGGGCAGAAATGGCCGTGCGGGAGCTGATAGACAGAATTGAGCAATCGGATGGTGGAGCAATATGAATATTACAGAAGAAATAGCCAATATACGACACATAGTTTCCGACAGACTTGATAGCGTTAACGCAAATGTCTCCGACGAAGAGGTACGGGCTCTTATTGATGAAGCGGTAACGGAATTGGCCAACAGCGGAAAGTATATGCATCTGTCAGAGCGAAAAGCTCTTTCAGACGGAGTATTCAATACCATGAGAGGTTTGGATGCTCTTCAGCCGCTGGTGGATGACCCAACTATAACGGAAATAATGATTAACGGGACCAATGATATTTTTATTGAGAAAAGCGGTCGACTGTACAAGGTGGGAAATGGCTTTGATACTGAGGAAAAGCTGTTGAATGTTATTCAAAACATAGTTTCTTCCGTGAACAGAACAGTAAACGAGTCCACTCCTATATGTGATGCCAGACTTAAAGACGGCTCCCGTGTCAATATCGTTCTTCCGCCAATCGCTTTGAACGGACCTACGGTTACAATACGTAAGTTCCCTGAAAACCCCATGACTGTACAGCAGCTTATCGCATATAAATCAATCACGCCTCAGGTGGCCGAGTTGCTGGAAAGGCTTGTCAAAGCAAAGTATAATATTTTTATCAGCGGCGGTACCGGCAGCGGTAAAACTACGTTTTTGAATGCTATGAGTAATTTCATTCCCCATGACGAGCGTGTAATAACAATTGAGGATTCGGCGGAGCTTCAGATACGTGGCGTGGATAACCTTGTCCGTATGGAAACCAGAAACGCCAATGTTGAGGGGAAGGGCGAGGTAACAATAAGAGATCTGATAAAGTCCTCGCTTCGTATGAGGCCTGAGAGGATTGTGGTGGGCGAGGTCAGAGGCGCAGAGGCGCTGGATATGCTTCAGGCCATGAACACCGGCCATGACGGTTCCCTTTCTACCGGCCATGCCAATTCCACAAAGGATATGCTCAGCCGCCTGGAAACAATGGTGCTTACAGGTGCAAGCATACCTCTTGAGGCCATACGTCAGCAGATAGCTTCCGCCGTTGACATTATAATTCAACTTTCACGTCTCAGGGACAAATCCCGGCGCACAATGGAAATATGCGAGGTTTTAAACTATGAGGATGGAGAAATAAAGCTTAACACGCTTTATAAATTCGTGGAGACCGGCGAGGATGCCAACGGTAAAATTATCGGACAGCTTCAGCGAACTGAAAATAAAATGGTACATATTGAAAAGCTTCGCTCCGCCGGATTGTCCGATAAGGTTTGAGGAGGCAGCTTATGGCATTGTTTAAGAAAAAAGAGAAAACCCCTCCGCCACGACCCAGGGAGGACGGCTTGACGGATTACAATTATTACTTTATGGGCAGAAATGAAAAAATACTGAATATAATTATCGCCTGTGCAGTGCTTTTTGCCATAGGATATGTATTTTACAAAAACGTTATCCTTTCCGCACTGCTGATGATAATATCAGTGAAATGGCCGGATATAAGGACGAAGCAGATAATAGCAAAACGTAAGCGGAATCTTAACATACAGTTCAAGGATATGCTTTACGCTGTGTCATCGGCTCTTTCCGCGGGAAAAAGCGTTGAGACGGCTTTCCGCGAGGCTGTGAATGACCTGAAAATCCTTTACCCGGATCCCAACACTGACATAATCGTCGAAGCCTCATATATCGCCAGAGGAATAGCCCTTAACGAAACTATTGAGGATATGATCGCCCAATTTGCCGAAAGAGCCCATCTGGAGGATATAAGCAATTTTGCCGATGTATTTGTGACCTGTAAGCGCACCGGAGGAAATCTTGTGGAAATGGTGCGCTCAACATCAAATATTATTGCCGATAAAATTGAAATTAAAATGGACATAGAAACTATGATCTCCGGCAAAAAATTTGAACAGCAGATTATGAGCCTTATGCCCATAGCCATGATACTTGTTATGACATATTCGTCATACGATTACATAGCTCCCATGTTTGAAACAATTAAAGGGCGGATAATAATGACGGTTGCTGTGGCAATATTCGGCGCATCGGCTCTGATAGGCAACAAGATAATGGATATTGAGGTGTGATTATGATATATTATGCTGTTTATCTGGTATATCTGGCTGCGGCGCTGTTTGTAGCTGTTCCGGCATTTACAAAGGGAAAAAAGCAGTATGAAACATTCGGCAAAACTCTGGATAAAAAAGAATATCCACTCGGCGAATATATCGGCATAGGAATATATACCGCTAACCGCTTTGATATCGGAAACAAGCTTCCTAAGGCACTGCGCTCCGCTTATTTTAAGTATAAAATGAACGTGAAAAGTCAAATCGGTATGCTTTACGGCGGAAAGTATCAGGACGATAATTTTGCCGTCCACGAAGGCAACAGCATGACATTCAGCGTTCTTGTGCTGGTCTTTACGGCGATTATGGCCTTGCTTTCCTCGGCGGCGGGCAAAAGCGGCGACGGCGTTATATTTGTGATACTCGGAATAGGAATGGCAATTGCTTTGCCGTTTCTGTTCGATTCCAAAATCAACAATAAAATGGAAGAAAAGGCGGATAAAATCCGTATGGAATTCCCTGAATTTCTGAATAAACTGACATTGCTTGTCAATGCGGGAATGACAATTTCAAGGGCTTTTAATAAAATAATGGATGACAACAAAAAAGATAATCCGTTATATATGGAGCTTGAGCTTGTCCGCCATGATGTGCAGTCGGGCATAAGCGAGGCCGCCGCCTTTGAAGCCTTTGCCAGAAGGTGCAAAATACGGGAAATAGTAAACTTTGTTTCCGTCATGGTTCTTAATCTGAGGCGTGGAGGCAGCGAGGTTGTCCCCGTGCTCAGAGCGCAGTCCGCCGAATGTTGGGAAATGCGTAAGGCCGTTGCCCGGCGTATGGGTGAGCAGGCCTCCAGCAAAATGCTGCTGCCGCTGGCTATGATGCTGGTGGGCATTATTGTGGTTGTGGGCGCACCGGCGCTTATGATGATGACCGGTATATAAGGGGGGAATAGTTTATGATTAAACAATTTTTAACCGACGAGGACGGCATGGCCACCTTGGAAATTGCTATTATTACGGCCGTGCTTATTTCCTTGGCACTGCTTTTCAAAGACGCCATGGGAGACTATTTCAAAACCGTAATCCAAAAAATAATAATAGGTTAATCTAAATAATTGAAGGGAGGTGAAGCAAATGATGAATGAAATAAATCGTTTTGTCAATGAAGAAGATGGCATGGGTACATTGGAAATTGTTATTATTATTGCCGTATTGCTTTCTTTGGCACTGCTGTTTAAAGGTAAAATACAGGAGATGTGGAGATCTCTGACAGGAACCTTAGACACCGAGAAGGGCAAACTCGGAAATATTGAAATAACAAACGAATAGGCAACATTAGAGGTACAGAATTAAAGCTTTTTTAAAAATTCCTGCGTGCTTTTGCACGCAGGACACCCCCTTTCAGCAACGGAGGAATAGAAATGAATCTACATAAAAAAGTTTTGCGGTTAAAAAACAACAGGGCTTCTGTAACGCTGGAGGCCACAATAGTTATGATGATAGTGATATATGTGATAGTGGTGATGATTTACGCCACATACCTATTGTATCAGCAGGTGCGACTCCAGTGCGCCGTAAATATAGCGGCGGAGCGGGGAGCTATGGTATATTCAAACAACGCCAGGGATATGTATACGGGCAAAATAAATCCGGCGGAATATAAAAATATAAATCCCTTCTGGCGGATTATCGAAGGCAATTCCACCAAGGAAGGAAAAAGACAAAAAATTGAAGAATATGTCAAAAGCGATATTACCGGCACGTCCGGAAGAAATTTATTGAGTACGAAAAATAACGTAGAAATTACGGCGAAAATAGAAGATTATATTGTATATAAAAAAATAACCGTAGACGCCACGGGAAAGTATGTGGTTCCGGTGGGCGGCTTTATGGAATGGGTGGGGCTGCCAAACCCTTACCCCATAAGCGTTCATGCGGAGTCGGTTGTTCAGGATTCGGCGGAAATGGTGCGCAATGT
Organism: uncultured Oscillospiraceae bacterium; assembly: GCA_964551215.1. Taxonomy (GTDB): domain Bacteria; phylum Bacillota; class Clostridia; order UMGS1883; family UMGS1883; genus JAFLUQ01. The sequence goes on from CAZKBV010000003.1 coordinate 29,712, forward strand.
TGACCTTGCGGTAGACGTTGTTGTTAAAATAGATAAAGACAAATTTGGCGGAAAAGGAAGCGAATTTTTCGCGAAAATGAAAAAAGGCTTTGAAAAGGTGCTGGGCTTTTTCAAAACCTGACAGATAAATGGGGGATACGCATATGCTTAAATTTACGTATGAAAACAGGGCGACAATATCGCTGTTTCTTGTAATTATTATGTTTTCCACAATGGCTCTTTCAGGCATAATTATCGACGGCGCAAGACAGAACGCCGCCGACGCCATGGCAAAGTCCGCCGGGGAAAATGCAGCCGTTTCAACCCTTGCGGGATTTAATACCGATTTGAAGGATAAATACGGACTGTTTGCGATGAAATATAACGATGACAGCGAGGCCACAAATATTTTCAAATACTACTTTGACAGCATGATAGGGGGCGAAGCCCAGCAGGATCAGATTGATTCCATTATATCAAATCTCACCGAAAACGATAGGTTTAAGGATAAAAAGGTTCTGGATTTGTTCCGGCTTTCAACCAACTGTTTAAGTACAAATATGGTATATCCGCTGGCCGACCCGGTAGTGCTGAGAAGTCAGATAATGGAATTTTCCAAGTACCGCATGCCTGTGTTCTTTGCGGAGTCCGCCTTGGGGGATGCTTTGGCAAATGTTGACAAGGTGTCGAAGGATTCCGAGCTTATGGAGAAGCAACAGAAAAAAAGCAGGGATGCGTCGGAATTTTTAGATGATGCTGAAAAGCTTAAAGAAAAGGTAGAGACGGCAAACAATAATCTCAATAATTTAAAAAACACCGATGCCATACAAAGCGGGCATATAAGCGATTTTAATACGAAAAAGCAGACACATGACACTGCAAAGGAAAATCAAGCAACGGCCGAAAATAATTTGCAAAGTGCCAATACTGAACTTGAAACCGCAAGAAATAATGCCAAGTCTATATTTACAGGTGATGAAACAAAGGAAGAACTTGAACAAAAAAAGGTTGAGATGGAAGAACGGAAAACCGCTCTGAGCGATGATAGAGACAAGCGAATAAAGGAGAATACATGGTCGGAGCAGGATGAGACAGATTATAAGGATGCTGTAGAGGATATAAATAAAGACATAGAAGATATAAATGGCAAGATAAATATAATAGAATTGCAGGAGGGTTTTAACAAAGAGGTCAATAATGCAAAAAATAATGTAAAAAATGCGGAAAAAGATAAGCAAAATGCCGACACAGCAGAGAGAGAGGCCGAAGAAGCAAAATTACAGGCTGTTGAGACAATAAAAGGTGACAGAGACGCATGCGTTCAAAAGCTGAAAGATATTAAAACGGAAATAGATGGATTGATATCGGAGATTCCTGAGATGATAAACACTCAGAATAATCTGATTGCCGAGCTTGAAGCTCATAGGGATGAATGTAACAATGAGAAAAACTGCTCCTCCGATGAAAACGGGGTTACAACAGGTCAGAATCTGGCAACTCAGACAACTGATCTTATCAATCAGGTAAAGGACGCAAAGCTGGCCGATGGCAAAACCGCATTGCAAGCCGCCTCCGGAAAGATAGGCTCCGCCATAAGCGAAATAGGACAGATGACGATAGATGAAAATTCAGACATGAGTATAGTTGCCGACGATATAGACAGAATAGTGGGCGATATCCCGGCAGTTAGTCTTGAAACTCATGAGTACGAGACTACTCCTGAAAATGAAGAAAAGTTTAATAATTTCAAGAATAAGGCAACCGATAAGAGCAGCGAGGCAAATAAAAACAGCACTGATAATGACGGTAAGGAATATTTCAAAATAGAAAATATAGATTCCCTTCCATCACATAAGGAGATTTCCAACAGATTGGCGGAGTTTGAGGCTGACGACAAGAACATCACCGATAAGGCTCAAAGCTACCTTTCCCAACAAATGGACGATATTACGGACTACAGCAACAATGAGAAGAAAACAGTTGATATAAAGATTGACGGAGAAAATACCACCGAAAACACTGCCGATACCAATAATCTTTTTAAGGCTCTTAAAAACGCGGCTTCCACCGCGGCAGATTCACTGGTTATAAATGAATACGCCATGAATATGTTTAAAAATCGCACAACGGAAATTGTATACGATAAGAACACTGTCGATGAGGATGCCAAATACGCCGTCAAAAGCAAGTTTGAAGCTCAGGAAAACCTTCGCTGGCAAACGTTGAATGATACCGATACCAAGTTGAAATACGGCGAGGTTGAGTATATAATATGGGGCAATGAAAGCGAAAAATTTAATATTGACGCAGTATATTCTGAAATATTGATTATGCGCATCGCTGTCAATACCACAGCGATTCTTCTGGATAGGGAAGCTGTGAATCTGTTAAGTGAAATATCCGCCTGCGCAGGACCGTTTGCCGGACTTGTAATGATAGCCCTTGTGGTGACATGGGCTACGGCGGAAAGTCTTATTGAAATGGATAAGCTGGTAAATAAGGCATATAAAATTGCGTTGTTCAAAAAATGTGATATTTTTGGGACAAAAGGAAATATGTTTTTGAACATTGACAACCTTTTGGACGGAGAACCGGGAGAAGTTGAATATCGAAAGTCGGATGTAATGTTTTCCTACGAGGATTATCTTCGCCTGCGTCTTCTTATTACCCCCATGGAAAAGCGCCTTAAGAGAATGGCTGACCTTATTCAGCTGAATACCGACGTGGATATGGCCACGGCTTATACCTATATAAGAGTAAAAACAAATGTATCCATGCCATATTTGTTTATGACATCGGTCTTACTGCCCACCGAAAACAGATTTGAAAAAGGCAGGAAGTACGATATTGAAAATGTATTTTATCAAGGATATTAACGGAGGTAATTGCAGTTGAAGAAAACCGATAGGGCTTCCGTAACACTGGAGGCAACAATAGGCTTAATCGTTTTTATTGCCGTTTCCGTAACAATGGCTATGATAATACGGGTTGTGTACATAGAAACCATTATGCAGAACGCCCTCAACCAAACGGCCACGGAAATTGCGGCGAACTGCTATTACCTTGACGTAACCGGGGTGCGGGGCGGAATAAACAGAATAAACGAAACGGCTCAGCCCGGCACCGAATATGTAAACGGAACCATAGAAGATGTTTTTAAAGCCACATCTCAGATCAATGAAACACTTTCCGATGTTCAGGGCGTAAGCAGTTCCTTAAAAAACGGCGATATAAATGCGGCGCTGAACGATGTGAACAGTGTGAAGGACAGCTTTGAAGAGCTTAAGGGCGACACCTCTAAATTGATAGACAGGGCGAAGGACATTTCAAAGAATCCCATTCAGAGCGCAAAATATCTTATGCAGGCGGCGTTAGGAAAGACAACTCAAGCACTGGAAGGAAAGGTAGTTGAGGTTGTTGCAAGAATTTACATGGATAAGCATTTGTCCATGAACGGCCTTGACTCGGATGCCTTTTTAAAGAAAAAGCTTGTTATTAACGGAACGGCGGGATTGGATTTCAGCGGCACCAAAATATTTGCCGACGGAAGAAGCGTTGATTTGGTGGTGCGCTATCAAATAGCGGTTCCGTCACCAATTAAATTTATTTCCGAATTTACCGTAAGTCAGCGAGCTATGGCCAACGGGTGGGTTAACGAAAGAAAAAGCAGAGAAGAGGGGGAAAGCGTCTGGGAGGCTCTCTCCTATACCGGAAGAGGAAAGGACATTATCAGCAAAAGAACAAATCTTTCGGGCGGCCCATATCACAACTATAACGCATCCATAAAGACGGGAACGATATACAAAACTATGGACTTGACACAAAAGACCTATAACGGCAGCGAAGGCCGCAGTAAAAGCGTAAGCGCTGTAAAAAGCCAGATAAAACAAAAGGTCAATGCTGCGATGAATTTTAAAGAAACAAATGACATGAGCGGCAACGTTGTAAAAGCGGAGGATATTGATAAAACAGTGATCACGGTTATAATTCCGCCAAAGGCTGATAAAGATCAGCGTGCAATTCTTGATGATGCCATTAAAGAATTAAAGAGAGATTGCGCCGACGAAATCAAGGAGTATAATATTTCCTTTAAAATCGAGGAAGAAGATTACAACGTATAAAAAAAGAAGGAGTGGGTTTATGGCGGCAGGTTTTGCTTTCGGTATCGGCGCTCCGATCCTGTTTGCATTGTCGGAAAAAAACATCAAAATAATAAAGAAGCCCTTGTTTTACGTGTATTGCGTATTGCTGGCGGTTCTCGGAGCTTTTTGCGCACATAAGGACGGTATGTTAAGCGCACTGTCATGGCAGTCGCTGGTACTGTTCCTTACGGACTGCACGGCGGAGGACATAAAAACGCGCACGGTGAAAAACAAGTCCGTGCTTATATTCGTAATAATCGGGGCCATGCTCTGTTTGCTCAGCATGGATTTAAACAGCATTATATCCTCTGTCGTCGGCGGCGGAATAATACCGGGGGTGCTTTTGCTTTGCCGATTGATATCAAAGGGCGGAATAGGCGGCGGAGACATAAAAATGTGTTTCGTTACTGCAATATTTACAGGCTTCGCCGAAGCGGTTTCAATTATATTTGTCTCTATGGGAATTATTGTCGTATGGGGTATTGTTATGCTTATCACAAGAAACAAAAAGGCAACCGAAAATATACCAATGGCTCCGTTTTTACTTGCTTCCGTGGTGGTAAATGCGGTGTTATAAAATACAGTAAATAAAATTTGGAGGAGTGTACATGTTAAACAATATCAAATTTTCCACAGACCTTATAGGCAGTAGCAGCTACCTTGTGGCAACTGCTGCCGACGGAAACGGCATTATAGGATATCAGCTTCAGATGATGGTGAACAATAAAATTTCCAATACGCTCACCGCATCAAGGCGAAACAGCAATGACGATATCCGGATATATTATAACGCTACGGGCAAAATATCCATGTCTCAGGCTCTTGCAAGAAGCAAGATAAGCAAGGAGATGTTCATAAGCTTTGCCAAAACGGCTATAGCTACTTTTGAGGAACTGGCTGAATATCAGCTTGCCAGCGGTGGCCTTGTATTTAACCGCGACTACATATTTTATAAAGCCGGCGGAACAAAACCGGAATTTATTTACCTTCCCGTAACCACAGAGGATAGCGGTTTCGAGACTCTAAAAAAATTCCTTTTGGATATGATAGTTCATGGTAGCATGGACACGGTAAGCGGCAGTTTTATACAGAATATGCTCAATAAGCTTAACGAAAAAAATCTTTCCATGGCGGAATTTCTTAAAACATTGGAATCAGAGGATAGAGACTCGTCCTTTGTTCAGCCTGCGGGAAAAATAGGTGCGGAACGCAAAAATCAGGAAAGGGAGATCCCGCTCCGTCGAGAGATAGAACAGGACGTTAATGATACTGTTCCGGATTACAACATAGTAAGAAGGCCGACGGAATCGGAGACGCCTTCCGAACCGCCGCGCGTTAATATACGTCCGTCCGAAACTATTCAGCCGGTGCAGCAGATGAATGAAAATATTAAGCCGACACCCTCAAAGCCCGATAAAAAGAATGTGATTATATTCGGAGCGGTGCAGATTGTTATAGCGGCAGTTGCAGCGTTCATGTTTTTAAACGGGATGTTTTATTTCGACGGCACCTTGAACACAACCAATATAGCCGTTCTGCTTATAGCCGGAGTCGGTATTGATTTTGTACTGTACAGAGAGCTGTTTGTGAATAATAAAAAAGAATCCGGCAGTGAAGCTTCTGATGTTCAGACTCCGGCAGGTAAAAGCATTGCCCGGCCTGTTCAGACATCTCGCCCCCGAACTCAGCCGGAACCGCGGAGAGACAGCCGCCCCGAGCCTAAGCCGGAGCAGCGTCCGCAAATAAAGTCCGAGCCCAAGCATGAATACAAGCCCGTTATTACGGCGGAGCCTAAATCGGATATGTTCGGCGGCTTTGACGTGGATGATACAGTTGTGGATTTCGGCCCGGTTTCAAATGCCGGAACAAGGGCAAGACTGGAGTATGTTGATAACGGCACTGTGGTAAGCGTTTATTTTGAACGTTCCAGCATTATAGTCGGCAGACTCAGAAATCAGGTGGACTGTGTTCTTAACAGCAAAAAAGTGGGCAAGGTTCACGCAGAATTTATACAGAGAGATAACGAATACTTCGTAAAGGATTACAATTCCACAAACGGAACTTTTATCAATACCGTTGGGCAGAGAATAATGCCGAATATAGAATATCCCATCAAAAACGGAGATAAAATTTATGTGGCCGATGTGGAGCTTACCTTCAGAAAATAGGTGTGACAAATGGCTAAAATTACATACGGCGCATACTGCGATATTGGCGATATAAAAAAGACCAATCAGGACAGCGTGCTTACCGTTACGGACGGAAAATATGAAGGCCTGTTTATAGTGGCCGACGGCTGCGGAGGTTTGGCGTATGGAGAAGAAGTAAGCCGTATGATAACGGATGGATTTATGCTCCTTTGGAACAATGAACGCCCGGAAAAGTTTGAGGATATGCAGAAATTGATGCGGGAACGGCTGATGGAGGTAAATGCAAGAGCCATTGATTTCGGAAAGGAAGTTGCAAACAATGTAGGCTCCACCATTGCCGCATTGTACATAAAGAAAAACAGATGTTGCTTTTTCAATGTAGGAGACAGCCGGATTTATCGCATAAGGAATCACCGTATATGTCAGCTTTCTACGGATCAATCTGTTGTGGCAGATATGGTGAGACGGGGAGAAATTACAAAAAAAGAAGCCCGTACTCACAGGAGAAAAAATGTATTGACCATGTGTGTGGGCCTTTTCCCCGAACTGAAAATTATTGAAGGGGAAAAGAGCGTGCATAAAGGCGACCGTTTTATAATTTGCAGCGATGGCCTGTTTAACTGTCTTACAGACAGTCAATTGCTTAGGCTTGCAGAGAAAACCTTGCTTCCCCAAGCAAAGGTCAGACTTATAAGATCACAAATTCCGGCGGGCTTTGCCAGAGACAATATTTCCGCAATAATTGTTGAATACGGCAAATTTTTGCCGGCATGGGCAGTCCCGGCAGTGTCAGCATTAATTCTTGCCGCCGGTGCGGCAGTGAAAATTTTCCTGCTTAAGGGGTGAGGCATATGGGAGCGCTTGAAACAGTCAGATGGATTCTTTGCGGGGCTGTGATTGCCGCAGCCAATTATTCGGATATAAAAAGCTATAAAATCAAAAACAGACTGGTACTTGCGGCTTTGTCGACCGGCCTGTTGCTTACGGCAGTTTTTGACCGTGAAAATTTCCTGCTATATTTGGGCGGCGCAGCACTGCCTTTGATACTGTTTCCGCTTTTTGTTGCCGGAATGCTGGGGGCGGGAGATATAAAGTTGCTGTGCGGATTGGGTTCGCTGCTTGGATTTGAAGGAGCGGGAAAGCTGCTTATATTTACTTTTGTTTCCGGCGGGGTAATAGCATTGACGGTAATGTTCCTGCGGAAAAACGGAATTATGCGGTTTAAGATGTTTTTTACGTATTTAAAAACCTGTTTTATAACCGGAAAACTTGAAAAATATAATCCTGCCGGAGGGCGGTTCAGGTTTTCATTTTGTATAACGTCCGGATTTACTGTTTATATTGTTGAATCACTGGTTAAGATTTTTTAAGGGGGCATTTCCTTGAAAGAAGATTATTATAAAAAATATGAGCCTGTATTTGGTTTTTGGAAAATCAAAAAGCTCATAGGTGAAGGCAGCTTCGGCAAGGTCTTTGAAATAGAAAGAGAGGATTTCGGCACTGTATATAAAGCCGCGCTTAAAGTTATAACGATACCTCAAAGTCAAAGCGAAGTTGATTCACTTATGAGCGAGGGAATGAGCCGAAGCGATGTTCAGAATTATCTGAACCAGTTCGTTGAAAACATTGTAGGCGAATTTAAGCTTATGAGCATGCTTAAAGGCACGAGCAACATTGTAAGCTATGAGGACCACGCGGTTATTCCTCATGAAAGCGGTGTGGGCTGGGACATCTTAATAAGGATGGAGCTTCTTACACCTTTAACAAAGCATATTACCGATGTCCCCATAACAAAACGGGACGTAATCAAGCTGGGAATAGATATGTGCAAGGCTTTGGAACTTTGCCAGAAAAGAAATATTATCCACAGGGATATAAAGCCTGAAAATATTTTTGTGTCGGAAAACGGAGATTATAAGCTGGGGGATTTCGGCATAGCAAGGGAAATTGAAAAAACCACCTCCGGAATGTCAAAAAAGGGAACTTACAGCTATATGGCGCCGGAGGTTTACAGGGGACAGCCTTATGGCCCGGGTGTTGACCTCTATTCTTTGGGAATAGTGCTTTACCGACTCATTAACCATAATCGTTCTCCATTTATGCCGCCATATCCTTCGCCTATAACCTACGAGGATAAGGAAAACGCTGTTATAAAGAGGATGAGAGGCGATTCACTGCCAATTCCCGCCGGAGTCAGCGAAGGCAGACTTGTGGAAATAGTTATGAAGGCCTGTGCTTTTGACCCAAAGGACAGGTATTCTTCACCGACGCAAATGAAAGAGGATCTTGCCGCGATTCAATATACCGAAAGCGAAGCAAGACTTATGTACGGCGATGAGCTTGTGGAAATCAAGTCAAAAAAATATGTCGCATCAGGTGATGAAACGGAGCTTATAGGAACAGAAGATACGGCGGTTGACGCTACAGAAGTTGATTCCGATCTTTCTAATAAAGGAACGGCAAAACCGCCTGTAAAAAAGAAGAAAAAATTTATTGCCCTTTGCGCCGCCGGAGCGGTTGTAGCGGCAGCGGTGTTGGGGGTAATAGCGGTTAAGCTGCCTGAAAATAACAAAGCACAAACCGTTTCCTCCAATAAGACCAAGAAAGCTGAGGAAAAACATTCGACTTCCGTAAAAGAAGAGACGCAGGCTACGCTTGTGTTCAGTGCCGAAGGCGGAGGGATAGGCTCCATACTGGATGCACTTAAGGAGCGCATACTACTTATAGATCCCAATGCTGAGGTAGAAGTGAAAGACGGGAAAATTTCCGCAAATGTAAGTCTGGAAAAAATAGGCGATAAAGATAAATTCAACAGAGATATATTTCCTCTTTTGTGCTCAAACGGAAATATTACCGCCGCAGATTCCACGGGAAAAGAGGTAATTTTAAAAAGCTCCATGAGAGCGGTCTTGACGGAAAGCTACGGCGAGAACGAATACGGTGTGTGCATAAGTCTTGATTCGGACGGTGCGGCTGCAGCGGAGAAACTGAAGTCGGCATCGGAAAATGCTGAAATACGCCTTGATGGAGAAGCTGTTTTTCAGACGGCATATGACGCTCAAAGCGACAGCTCAATTTTAAAAATCGGCAGTGAAAGTCAGCCTTTGACTAAAATGCAGTCTGAAATGCTGGAACTGCTGATTGGTGAAGAAAATATTTCACCGGAAATATATATTAGCTGTGAAACAACTTGCAGCGGATTAAAAGTGCCGGATAAAATAACATGGGTCACGGAAGGATATGAAGGCATTGAACCGTTTAAGGAATATGCAAGAAAATACGTAAACGGCCAAATGTCGGAAGAAACCCGGTATACAGGTCTTAACCGTCCCTGCCAAACCTGCGGAAGCTATGAACATATCTATCATCCTGTACAGAAGAAGGCAGAAACACAAAAATCCACATCTACACAAACAAAAACGACGTCTTCCGGTTCGTCCGGCACAAAAAGCTATTCCTCAGGCGGCTCAACTGCCGCCGCATCTACAGGAAGTTCATCGGGAGGTTCATCGGGAAGTTCATCGGGAAGCTCATCGGGCAGTTCATCCGGGGCTTCTTCGGGAGGAAGTTCCG
>CAZKBV010000003.1:39655-57084 GCA_964551215.1 uncultured Oscillospiraceae bacterium
TCATCGGGAAGCTCATCGGGCAGTTCATCCGGGGCTTCTTCGGGAGGAAGTTCCGACAGCCTGCTGGATTACGCTGTATTTGATTTTGATTGATAAGAAAGGACGAAGCAAGGTGAAAAAAATAAAAAGACTGCTTTTAACTGTTATGCTGCTGTTTACGGTGATTTCTCCATTTGAAATTTATGCGGAAGGAATCGGACTTATTGTGAATAATAAAACAATCCGGACTCAACTGCCTCTTATAAACAGAGATGGTACGGTATATGCCTATTATAAGGACATATGCTCCGGAATGGGTTTTGAGGTTTCAGACGTTTCAAGTGCGAAAATGAACGGGCGTGTAAATTTTAAAAATGATGATATTATAATTATTATGGCTGTAAATGAAAAAAGAATGGCCATAATAAAGCGTAATTCTTCGGTAAATACGGAAAAAGAGATATCGGCCGCACCGATTTCCGTTGACGGAAATTTATATATTCCGTTAAGGGAGTTTGTTGTCAATACCGGAGGAATTATAGGCTGGGATCAAGAAAACGGCAGCGTCATTGTAATTTATGACACAGATTTAACTTATATAAACGGCAAAACAATAGAAATATTTTCAGGAGTGGAAAATCAGCGGAGCCGTATTGATGGGGATCTTTGGCAGGCGGGATATGTAGCTCCCGAATCTATGGCTATAGCTGAAGACGGGACACTTTATATATCCGACAGCGGAGTTATAAGAATTATAAGCGGCAGCGAAGTTTCAACATTAAATTTGGAGCCGTCGTATATTTCTCCTTCAAAAATGGTGTGCAACGGAAGTGATTTGTATTTTGTAAGCAATGAATTTTACGATACCGCTTCCGCATCGGAGTGCGTGGCCGTTATCAAGTACAGCGGCGGGGTATGTAAATCCCTTACTCCTCGGCCTATACAGGCCGGATACAGCAATGTCAAGGATATTGACGTTGCTGCTGACGGCACGGTTTACCTGCTTATAAAAAATAACGCCGTGGGACAGGAGTATATAGCGGTAATAGGAAATAATTCTTCCAAGATGGAATATTTGGCCGGAGTGGATGAGGAATTTTCCTCTCTGTGCGTAGGAAGAGAAGGCGAACTTTTTCTTGCAAGCGCTTCGGAGGGCTGTATTTACAGATTTAATATCAGTACGGGAGAGATGAAGTCTTTCAGCGGAGTTAAAGGAAAAACAGCTTTTGTGGACGGGCCTAACGCAAGGTACTTTGAGCCGAGAGAAATGGAATATTCTCAGGGCGCTCTTTATGTATTGGACAGAAATGTTCTGCGCCGTGTCACCTTGACTGCCGGCGGAGATGCTATGGTGACCGAAACAGTAGCGGGAAAGGTTGATGCCGTAACGGCAGGAGAAACTGTCAGCGGAAAAGCCTCCGAAGCGATACTTACGCCCAGCTATGCAATGGATATTGAAGTTACGGGGTACGGAGTGCTGATTTCCGATCCTAAAAAAGCGGTGATTAGAATTGTTAAATAAAGGTGTAAAATTTATTGCTGCGGCACTTATATCCGCTATGGTCTTTATTTGTGCCTATGCCGAGGATGAAATAAAAATATACGTAAATTCAGTGAGACTTAATCCGGACGTAAATCCCGTTATTGTTTCCGGACGTGTGCTTGTTCCGCTGCGGGACGTATGTACCGCTATGGGGCTTAATGTAAGCTACGAAAGCGGAGTTGTAACCGTCTGCGACGGACAGACAACCGCAGTGCTGACTGTGTACGGAAATGAAATGTCCGTATCGGACATTTTCGGAAGAAATGAAAAAACATATATGGACGTAAGTCCAATAATAATTAATGACAGAACAATGATTCCGGCGAGATATATTGCCGAAGCCTTCGGAGCTTCTGCCGCATGGGATGGTGAAAACAAAATTGCTTCGTTTACATTTCCTTCCGAGCCGATTTATGATAAAACCAAACAGATAAGGCTGTTCGCAGGTATTCTTGGAGCGGAAGGCCATGTTGACGGTGATATGCTTCTTGACTCAACCTTCGAGAAAATACGGGATATCACTGCCGACAACTTGGGCAGAATATATGTTTCCGAGATCGGAGACATAAGAATTGCAGATAATGGGCTTTTGAATACAATTAATGTGTCTTCGGATTTTGTTTTACCAAAAAGAATTTGCGCCAACGGCTCTACTTTGTATTTTTTGTCGTTCCCGTTTGAGGACAATAACGGCAGCTTATACTTCGGAGTGTTTAAAAATGCATACGACAGCTTTTTCTGTGTGACTCCACAAGTTATCCCATGTAGCCTTTACGGGAACCCCATTGATATGGACATAGACAAAATGGGGATAGTTTATGTATTGTGCGAAAATGCGCTTTTCCGAATAGACGGGGAGGGGAACAGCCCTGTAAAGCTGGCGAATTTGAAGAGAGAGTATTCTGCCGTTGCCGTCGGCCCGAACGGAAAAATATTCCTTTCCGGGGGCGGAAGCGGAATATATGTTTATGATCCGGAATACAGGACAGTTACTCCTTTTGCGGGAACCGATGAAAAACAGGGTATGGTTGACGGCAAAATGCCGCTGTTTGTCAACCCATCCGATATTGCTGCTTCAGAGGACAAGCTTTATGTGTCGGACGGCGGACGGCTGAGGATAATTGATATTTACGGCGAAGCGACAAAAGAAACCACTTCCGTCCCATTTCCCGAACAGGCCGGAATGCCTGCGAGAATATGTATTTTTGGAGACAAAGTTTATGCGGCGGATATAAATAATTCCGTTGTTTGGGTTATGGAGTGATAAGATGAGAGCTAAGATCAAAATCACGGCTTGCGGAATTACAAAAAGCGGAATGAGAGCCGTGAATCAAGACGTACTTTTCCTAAACGGAAAAATGTCTCCGGAAAATTCGTCTGTTTATTCAGCCAAAACAGGACTGATAACGGCTCCGCCCATGCTTTTTGCCGTTTTTGACGGCATGGGAGGGGAAGAAAACGGAGAAAAAGCAGCTTTTATGGCCGCATCAGAAATAAAAAATTTACAGAATTCATTCCTTGATGAAGCAAATTTTGAATCGGCGGTTAAAGACTACACAAATAAAATCAATAAAAAAATATGCGATGAATGCGCACATAATCAAAAAAGAATGGGAACTACTTATGTGCTACTGGGTATTTTTAAAAATTTCGCCGCTTGCGCAAATATAGGCGACAGCAAGTGCTTCCTTGTAAGAGACGGAAAGCTGTTGCGGCTTTCCAGCGATCATAACTGCGCGGCCCAAATGGTAAAGGCGGGGATAATTTCTGAGGACGAAGCCCGTATTCATGAGTCGAAAAGCAAGCTGACGCAGCATCTTGGAATAAATCCTGACGAAATGCTGCTGGCTCCTCATTTTGAGAGAGTAGAGGAGCTGTATCCCGGAGACTGCTTTATACTTTGCAGCGACGGCCTTACCGATGGCTTGTCATATGATGGTATTGCTGCCATTTGCGGTAATTACAGTCAAACCCCAAAATTGGCCGAAGCGCTGTTTGAAACTGCTCTGGAGGGCGGCAGCAAGGATAATATAACCGTAATGAGTATTTTGATTAAATAAAAAACATAGTTTATAACCCCGGACTTTTTCTACATAAAGTTTGGGGTTTATCAGTTGTGTGAAGGCGATGCTGAAAGCAAACGCCTTTTTTTCTTAATCAAGTTTGCCGTATAACAGTTGTAAAAATTTTGTGTTTAGCATGGAAAACTTAAGAATTTCCCTCGGCGGAGATATACATTTTACCCCGATAAGCTTATTTTTTTATGCTTTTCTGCAAATCGACACAGTTTTTACTTGACAACCGACGGGATTTGTTTTATAATTATAATGGTATATTTAGAAAGCCTAAATAATTTTGGGAGGGTTTGGCAATGGGCAGTCCGTCGGCAGAGTTTGAGGACATAATAATTGAAAGCTATCACAATCTGCTTAAGGCCGAGGCCGCCCTTCTGCGTCAGACCGAAGGACTCAGCATAACAATGAGCGAAATGAATATCATAGGCGCGGTGGGACGGGCTGAAGCGCCGACCATATCCGAAATAAGCGAAAGCCTGAACATTTCTCCCCCTTCCGTTACGGACGGAGTAAACCGTATGGTAAAAAAGGGGCTTGCGGAAAAAAGACGGGATAAAAAGGACGCCCGTATCGTCCGGGTAGGGCTTACAAAGGAAGGCCAAAGGCTTTACAGCTATCAGAAGTACTACCTTCGCTCTACCGTGCGGGAAATTGCGGAGGTGTTTACGGACGAGGAGCTTGTTCTTTTGAGAAAAGCCGTCCTGAGAATAAACGATGTATTCGGAAGAATACTTGAAAAGGACAGGCATATGAACAAGGGCCAGTCTTGAAAAAATAAAACGATAGGAGAAATCAAAATGTTTAAGATACTTGGAACGGGCAGCTTTTTGCCTGAAAAGGTAGTAACCAACGATGACCTTGCGAAAATAATGGACACCTCGGACGAATGGATAAGCAAGCGCACCGGCATACGCCGCCGCCATGTCGCCACAACCGAGACAACATCCTCTATGGGTACGGAAGCGGCAAAAAGGGCTATGGAAATGGCGGGCGTCCGTCCGGAAGAGCTTGACCTTATAATCGGAACCACAGCCACAGGCGACAGAGTCCTTCCCGGCGTGGCGTGCTCTGTTCAGCAGAATATCGGCGCGTCCTGTCCGGCATACGATATTGCCAGCGCATGCTCCGGCTTTGTTGTGGCTATGGACGCGGCGGCGGCTTACTTTAAAAGCGGCAGAGTGAAAAAGGTGCTTATAGTCAGCTCCGAAAACATGACCCGCCGTGTGGACTGGAACGACAGAAGCACCTGCGTGCTTTTCGGCGACGGAGCCGGAGCTGTTGTTCTGGGCGAGGGAGACAATCTTCTTTCGATAAAGATAAATACACGGGGAGATGTGAACACTGTGGGCATCCACGCCACAAGCGGAAACTGCCCCTTCTCCGACGCGCTTCCGGACGCGGACGGCTTTACCTTTATGGACGGTCAGGAAACCTATAAGTACGCTATCGGAGCCATGAGCGGAGATATTGCGGAGGCGGCGGAAATGGCAGGGTTGGCTGTGGAGGATATAACCCACATCGTGCCTCATCAGGCAAACCTCAGGATAATAGCCTCCACATGGAAAAAGCTGAACATCCCCATGGAAAAATTCTGTATAGGCATAGACGAGCTTGGCAACACCAGCAGTGCCAGCGAGCCTATTGTTCTGGACATGGAAAACAGAAAGGGCCGTTTCAAGGAAGGGGATATAGTGGCCTTTGCGGCCTTCGGCGCCGGACTTACGGACGGCGGCGCAATTTACAGATGGTAATACGGGCAAAGCCCTTATTATAAAATAATTCTTAAGGAGGACAAAACAATGGTATTTGATAAGGTAAAGGAAATTCTTGCGGAGTACACAGACGCGGAAGTTACTATGGATACGGCCTTTGACGATTTGAGCATAGATTCTTTGGATATGCTTGATATGGTCATGAAGGTAGAGGAAGAACTCGGCGTTGAAATCGAGCTTAATCCATCAATCAAAACCGTAGGCGCCCTTGTTGAGCTTATTGAAAGCAAGTGAGCATGACGAACAAAACGCCTCCGCCGCACTTGATTTTACGGCGCGGCGGAGGGGCGTTTGTCCGTAAACGGGAAAGTCTGCGGAGCTTTTCGGTTTACGGACAAACGGATGTGTTCGGTCTTTAATTTCAGCAAATCAAAATCAAGGAGAATTAAAGCGATGATTAAAACACCGATATGTGACCTTTTAGGAATCAAGTACCCTATATTCCAAGGCGGAATGGCATGGATCGCGGACGCGGAGCTTGCGGCTGCCGTTTCTAACGGCGGAGGTTTGGGAATAATTTCCGCAATGAACGCCAACGCGGACTGGCTGAGAGATCAGATAAAGAAGGCAAAGACTCTTACGGACAAGCCCTTCGGCGTAAATATTATGCTTATGAGTCCATATGTTGATGAGGTGGCAAAGGTAGTTGCCGAGGAAAAGGTTGCGGTCGTAACTACCGGAGCGGGGAATCCCGCAAGGTTTATGGCGGACTGGATTGCCGCCGGAATAAAGGTAATTCCCGTTGTGGCTTCGATCGCTCTCGCGAAGATGGCTCAGCGGTGCGGCGCGGCGGCGGTTATCGCCGAGGGCGGCGAAAGCGGCGGCCATGTAGGGGATCTTACAACAATGGTGCTTGTGCCTCAGGTGGTTGACGCGGTGGATATTCCCGTGCTTGCCGCCGGAGGAATAGGCGACGGCCGCGGCGTGGCGGCGGCTTTCATGCTTGGTGCTCAGGGCGTGCAGCTTGGAACTCGCTTCCTTGTGGCGGAGGAATGTAATGTGCATGAAAATTACAAGAAAAAAGTACTTAAGGCCGGAGACGTGGATACGATAATGACCGGCAGGCGACTGGGCCATCCGGTTAGAAGCATAAAGAATCAGTTCTCCAGAAATTACTTTAAGGCCGAATACAGCCCCGAGGTAAGCGATGAGGAGCTTGAAAAGATGGGGGTGGGTTCCCTTTACAAGGCGGCAGTGGAAGGCAACGAAAAGGAAGGCAGCTTCCTTGCCGGACAGATAAGCGCAATGGTAAAGAAGGAACAGCCCGCCGCGGAAATTATAACCGAATTGTTTGCCGAAGCCGAGGAAGTGCTGAAGGGAGCCGGAAAATGGGTAAAATAGCGTTTGTCTTTTCCGGTCAAGGCTCTCAGTACAGCGGAATGGGACGGGAGCTTTACGAAAACAGCTCCGCCGCCGCCAAGGTTTTCGATGAAGCGGAAGCCCTGATGCCGGGGGTTAAGGCCCTGTGCTTTGAAGGAAGCAAGGAGGAACTTTCCCTTACGGTGAACACTCAGCCCTGTATGTACTGCGTGGATTTGGCGGCGGCGCAGGCTCTTCGGGAAAGGGGAATCGCTGCGGATTATACAGCCGGATTTTCGCTGGGAGAAATACCGGCGCTGGTATTCTCGGGCATACTGAACAATGAGGAGGGCTTCCGCCTTGTATGTCTCAGGGGACGGTATATGAACGATGCCGCGGAGGAAACACAGGGCGCTATGGCGGCCTGTGTTAAGCTGCCCAACGAAACCGTTGAGAAAATTGCCGCCGGATATAAAAGAATATATCCCGTAAACTACAACTGCCCCGGACAGCTTGTTGTGGCGGGAGCCAAGGACGAGCTTCCCGACTTTTGCGCGGATATTAAGGCGGCGGGGGGAAGGGCTATACCTCTTGCCGTCAGCGGAGGCTTTCATTCGCCCTTTATGAATACCGCGGCGGACAGGCTCTACGACCACATGGAAAAAATGAGCTTCAAGGCTCCCGAAATTCCTCTGTATTCCAACTACACGGCGGAAATTTACGGGGACAATCCGGCACAGCTTCTTAAGGAGCAGATAAGAAATCCCGTCCGGTGGCAGAAAATTGTGGAAAATATGATAGAAAACGGCGTTGACGTCTTTGTGGAGGTTGGCCCCGGGAAAACCCTTTCCGGACTTATATCCAAAATAAATAAGGACGTTCGTGTTTTGGGCGTTGAAGATAAAGAAACATTAGAGGCGGCTGTGGCCGCCGTCAAAGGAGAGTAAAATTTATGTTGCTTGAAGGAAAGAACGCCGTAGTTACCGGCGGCAGCCAAGGCATAGGTCGGGCTATAGCTTTAAATCTTGCCTCACAGGGCGCCAATGTGGCAATTCTTTATGTTGGCGACCGGGAGAGAGGAGCCGGTACGGTCAAGGATATACAGGCTCTTGGCGTAAAGGCTATGGAGGTATACTGCAACGTGGCGGACTTTGAGGAGTCCAAGGCCGGAATCGACGCGGTGGTAAAGGAATTCGGAAGAATAGATATCCTTGTTAACAATGCCGGAATAACCCGTGACAATCTTATACTTAAAATGCCCGAGGAGGATTTCGACAGCGTAATAAGCGTAAATCTTAAGGGCGCCTTTAATATGATAAAGCATACCTATCCTCTGTTTATGCGCCAGAAGTACGGCAGAGTCGTATCCATAAGCAGCGTCGTGGGTCTTGCGGGCAACAAGGGGCAGGCAAACTACAGCGCAAGCAAGGCCGGTATAATAGGGCTTTCCAAGTGCGCCGCAAGGGAGCTTGCGTCAAGAAACGTTACGTATAACTGCATCGCTCCGGGCTTTATAGAAACCGACATGACCGCCGTGCTTCCGGAGGAAGCAAAGAAGGCCATGTGCGACCAGATTCCGGCAAAGCGCACCGGCAAGCCCGAGGACATCGCAAATCTTGCGCTGTTCCTTGTAAGCGACATGGCTTCGTACATTACGGGCGAGGTAATCAGGTGCGACGGCGGAATGCAGATGTAGCACATAGGAAACGGAGGTAAAGCAAATGTTTCGCGTGGCAATAACAGGCCTTGGGGCGGTAACTCCCGTGGGCAACAGCGTTCCCGAAATGTGGGAAAGCATAAAGTCGGGCAGATGCGGCATAGGCCCCATCACAAAGTTCGATACAAGCGAATTTAAAGTTAAAATGGCGGCGGAGGTCAAAAATTTTGACCCTACCCTTACAATGGAAAAAAGTCAGGTGCGCAAAAGCGACCTCTTTACCCGCTTCGCTATGGCGGCGGCTGCTGAAGCCGTAAATGACAGCGGGCTTTCCGCCGGAGAAAATATAGACTCCAAACGTTACGGCGTTTACTTCGGCAGCGGTATAGGCGGCATGGAGACGTTTATTAACGATGTAATAAAATGTCACGAAAGCGGCCCCAGAAGAGTGTCGCCCTTTATGATACCGGCAATGATAATAAATATGGCGGCGGGAACAATAGCCATACGCTATAAGTGCAAGGGTCCGGCTATTCCCGTGGTTACCGCCTGCGCCACCAGCACCAACGCCATCGGCGAGGCATACAGGGCAATAAAGCACGGCTATGTTGACGCGGTTATAGCCGGTGGTAGCGAGGCCGGAATTCTTCCGGTAAGCTTGGCGGGCTTTGACAACATGAAGGCTCTCACCGAAAGCGAGGATCCCTTAAGAGCGTCCATTCCCTTTGACAAAAACCGCAGCGGCTTTGTTATGGGAGAGGGCGCCGGAGCTATGGTACTTGAAGAAATGGAACACGCGAAGGCGAGGGGAGCCAAGATTTACGGCGAGCTTTGCGGCTACGGCTCCACCTGCGACGCATACCACATCACCGCCCCCGATCCGGAGGCGGAAGGCGGTGCGGAAGCAATACGTCAGGCCTATGAGGAATCCGGCGTAGACAGCGACGATATATATATCAACGCCCACGGCACCAGCACCCCTCTTAACGACAAAAGCGAAACCGTGGCAATAAAGAAGGCTCTTGGAGAGAAAAGGGCATATAAGATAAATGTGTCCTCCACAAAATCCATGACGGGGCATATGCTGGGCGCCGCCGGAGCGGTGGAGGCTATAATCTCGGCATTGGCTCTTAAGGAAGGAATAGTTCCGCCTACGATAGGCCTTTTGGAGCAGGATCCCGAATGTGACCTAAACTGCACTCCCAATAAGGCGGTAAAGAAGAATCTGGATTTGTGCATGAGTACGTCCTTGGGCTTCGGCGGACACAACGCATGTATAGCTATAAAGAAAATTGACTGAAGGTAGGGGAAAATTATGAATTTACACGATTTGGAAACCATAAAAGCCCTTGCGGAAATAATGAAGGACAACGGACTCAGCGCAATTACGCTTAAAGACAGCGAGGATGAGCTTGTTCTGGAGAGAAATTGCGCCGCTCCGCCGCCGGTATTGACCTCCGCGGCGCCTTTGCCGTCAGAGGAGAATACCGCCCCGAAGCCGTCCGGAGAAATAAAGGACGGCAAGGCCGTTAAAAGCCCTATGGTAGGCGTGTTCTACAGTGCGCCCTCACCGGATGAGGAGGCCTTTGTGGCTGTGGGCGACAAGGTGAAAAAGGGCGATGTGCTGTGCATAATTGAGGCAATGAAGCTTATGAACGAAATAACCGCCGAGCAGGATGGCGAGATTGCGGAAATCTGCGCCGAGGACGGCGGCCTTGTGGAATTCGGTCAGACGCTGTTTATATTGAAATAAGGAGAACTCAAATGAATAAAGAGGAAATAAAAAAAATAATACCCCATAGGGACAATATGCTTCTGGTTGACGAAGCGGAGGTGCGCGACGGCGTTTCCTACGGAAAATACACCATTACCGGAGAGGAATTCTTTCTGAAGGGGCATTTTCCCGGCAACCCTGTTGTCCCGGGAGTTATGCTGTGCGAAATGATGGCTCAGGCAAGCTGTGTCCTTTTGGCGGAGGAGGCCAGCGGCAAAACTCCTTATTTTACCGGCCTTAACAACGTGAAGTTCCGCAAGACAGTCCTTCCGGGGGATACCTTTGAAACCCAGTGCCGCATAACCAAGGTCAAGGCTCCCTTTTATTTTGCCGAGGGCAAGGGCTATGTCGGCGGCAAGCTCTGTACCAGCGGGGAGTTCAGCTTCGCCGTAATGTAAAGAAGGGCTGTGTTTGAAAACCGCGTTTTTCCTTTGCGCAGCGGTTTTCATATCCGCCCTAATCCTATCGCAGGGGTGAGGACAGATGTTTTCAAAAATATTGATTGCAAATCGGGGAGAAATTGCCGTCCGTATTATAAGGGCGTGCCGTGAAATGGGCATCGAAAGCGTGGCTGTTTATTCCACAGCCGACGCGGACGGCCTTCATGTTTCCTTGGCGGACGAGGCTGTCTGTATAGGCTCGGCTCTTCCCAAGGACAGCTACTTAAAAATGGAGACTCTTATTACGGTCGCCAAGGCCAAGGGTGCTCAGGCTATACATCCCGGGTACGGGTTCCTTTCGGAAAATGCCGATTTTGCGGATATGTGCAGGGATAACGGCATAGTATTTATTGGCCCCAAAGGGGACGTTATACGAAAAATGGGGGATAAGGACGGGGCGAGAAGAACCATGAGCGCCGCCGGAGTTCCCACCACCCCCGGCACCGGAATTATGACCGACGTCCTTCAGGCAAAAAAGGCGGCGGCTGAAATAGGCTATCCGGTAATAGTAAAGGCCACCGCGGGGGGCGGCGGCAAGGGAATAAGAATAGTTGAAAAAGAGGAGGATTTTGAAAAAGCCTTCTCTACAGCCTCCGCCGAAGCCTTTAACGCTTTCGGCAATGGGGACTGCTACGTGGAAAAATACCTTACAAAGGTTAAGCATATAGAGGTGCAGCTTTTATGCGACGAAAAGGGGAATGTTGTGTGTTTGGGCGAGAGAGAATGTTCCATTCAGCGCAACAACCAGAAGCTGTTGGAGGAATCCCCCTCTCCGGCAATAGACCCGCAAACCCGTAAAAAGCTTTACGAGGCCGCGTCAAGGGCGGCGAAGGCGGCGGAATATACCAACGCCGGAACGGTGGAATTTCTCTTAGACAAGGACAACAATTTCTACTTTATGGAGATGAACACCCGTTTGCAGGTTGAGCATCCCGTGACGGAAATGGTGACGAACATAGATCTGGTAAAGTGGCAGATACGTATTGCCGCCGGAGTGCCGCTGAATTTTGCTCAAGAAAATATTTTTATCCACGGCCACAGCATTGAGTGCCGCATAAACGCCGTGGGCGGCGGAGAAATAAATCTTTTGCATATACCGGGGGGCTTTCGGGTAAGGTTTGATACGGCTCTTTACCGGGGCTGCACCGTGCCGCCGTATTACGATTCAATGATAGGCAAGCTCATTGTTCAGGCAAAGACCCGCGACGAGGCAATCCGGCGAATGCAGTCGGCCTTGGGCGAGCTTATAATGGCGGGTGTGGACAACAACGTTGAGCTGGAAATGGCTATAATCGGCGACAAGGATTTCCGAAGCGGAAATTATTATACGGACTTTATGAAAATTCACGATTTTAAATAGACGAAGGTGATACAATGATACCGAAGGGATTGTTTAAAAAGGCCAACAACGAGCTTGAACCCGGCGGAAGGCAGGTTATGGAGGAGTTTGTGGAGACTACTCAGAGCTGCCCGAGCTGCGGCTTTGAGCTTACGGCCACGGACCTGAAGGATAATTGCGAGGTTTGCTCCAAGTGCGGCCACCATTTCCGCATGAATGCCCGCCAGCGTATCGAGCTTATTGCCGATAAGGACAGCTTTAAGGAAATGTACGCTGATATGGAGAGTACAAATATTCTTTTCTTCCCGGGTTATGACGAAAAGCTTCGGGCAAGCAAGGCGAAAAGCGGCGAAAATGAAGGTGTTATTGTGGGGGAGGCTGCCGTTGGGGGGCATAGGTGCGTCATATTTGTGATGGATTCCCAGTTTATGATGGGCTCTATGGGTACCGTCGTGGGCGAAAAAATAACCCTCGCCTTTGAGTACGCGACCGAAAAGAGGCTTCCGGTAATCGGCTTTACCGTCAGCGGCGGAGCAAGGATGCAGGAGGGCATAATGAGCCTTATGCAAATGGCAAAGACCAGCGGAGCCGTAAAGCTCCACAGCGACGCCGGACTGTTGTATATCGCGGTGCTGACAGACCCTACCACCGGAGGCGTAAGCGCCAGCTTTGCCATGGAGGGTGACATTATTCTTGCGGAGCCGGGGGCGCTCATCGGCTTTGCCGGCCCGAGAGTAATCGAGCAGACCATACACAAAAAGCTGCCTAAGGGCTTCCAGACGGCGGAATTTCTTTTGGACAGGGGCTTTGTGGACGCTATCGCGCCCAGAAAAATCCAAAAGGAGATGCTTATAAACATTCTTGCTCTTCACGAAAGGGAGGCGGACTAAATGGGAGCTTACGATAAAGTGCAGGCGGCGAGAGCCAAGGGACGCCCCACCGCTATGAATTATATAGAAAATATTTTTACAGACTTTCAAGAGCTTCACGGCGACCGCCGCTTCGGCGACGACGGAGCCATCGTAGGGGGCATAGGCCGTCTGTGCGGCGTTCCGGTTACGGTGATCGCTCAGGAAAAGGGCCAGACTACAAAGGATAAAATCGCCCGCAATTTCGGCTCTACCAATCCCGAAGGCTACAGAAAGGCCTTGCGGCTTATGAAGCAGGCCGAAAAATTCCGCCGTCCGGTCATATGCTTTGTGGATACTTCGGGGGCGTATCCCGGCTTAGGCGCGGAGGAAAGAGGTCAGGCCGAGGCCATTGCCGAAAATATAATGGAAATGATGACCCTTAAAACTCCGGTTATATCCGTGCTTATAGGCGAAGGGGGCAGTGGCGGAGCCTTGGCTCTTGCTGTTTCCGACGAGGTGTGGATGCTGGAAAATGCTATCTACAGCGCAATTTCTCCCGAAGGCTGCGCTTCGATTTTGTGGAGAGATCCAAAAATGGTGAAGGAGGCCAGCGAGTGCCTTAAAATTACCGCCGAGGATCTTTACGAAATGGGGGTTATAGAGAGAATAATTCCCGAAAGCGGCAAGGATTTTACCAATACCTACATGAATTTGCAGACATGGCTGAAAAAGGCTTTGGACGACAGAAAAGATATTTCCGCCGAGGAGCTTGTTGAAAAGCGGTACCGGCGGTTCAGAAAATTCGGCCGTTTGGACTGATTCGTAAAAAGATTGCAAAAAAGATTGTAAAAAAGATTAAAAAACGGATTTTTATTCCGTAAAAACAATCCAAACCAATGCAGGAAAGGCCGTCGGCCGCCGGCTAACGAAAACGAATATATACGAAAAACGGGGCGGACGACATCCGCCCTGAATTTTTTCGCGCTTAAATATACACAATTTGGATTTTATTTGCGAAAATGAGGCCGCAAGGAAACAAGCGCGTCTGTTTTTTTCGGCCCTTTTTTGTACTTTAAATTTATTTTTGTATTGCAATGCGATAAAATTTATGGTAAAATAAAAACAGTCGATACCCATAAAACGGAGGTTTGCATAATGAATATAATCAAGGCGATAATACTTGGCCTTATTCAAGGCATAACGGAATTTCTTCCCGTGTCAAGCTCGGGGCATCTGGCAATTGCGGGGGCGCTTATGGGAATGAATCCCGAGGAGGACAACCTGCTGTCCTTTAATATCCTCCTTCATGTTGCCACATTGGCGGCGGTATTTATTGTGTACCGTCAGGATATATTTTGCATGATAAAGGCGTTTTTCTCCATGCTGGGCGATATTTTCACGGGCAAGGGGCCGAGTCTTGGCAAGGATATGTACCGCCGTCTTGTGCTGATGCTTATTGTGGGAACGATTCCGGCAGTGATTGTGGCCCTGTCGCCATTGGGGGACATAATCGAAAACCCCACCCTTTGGATAATCGGAATATTCCTTATCATAACGGCGCTGCTTCTTTTTCTCAGCGAACGCCTCGGGGGCGGAACGAAAACCCTTGAAAATATGTCAATGAAGGATGCGGTGATAGTGGGATGCTTCCAAGCGTTGGGTACCCTGCCGGGAATAAGCCGCAGCGGCAGCACAATTGTGGGCGGACTGTTTACGAAACTGGATAAAAACGCGGCGGTAAGGTTTTCGTTCCTGCTGTCCATTCCCGCCATATTGGGAGCGATGGTGCTTGACGTTAAGAATCTTGTGGGCGGCGGAGTTCAGGCCGCGTCCGTATCCTGCATCATAGCCGGAATGTTGGTGGCCGGCGTAAGCGGATATTTCGCGATAAAATTTATGCTTGAAACAGTGCGCAAATCAAAGCTCGGCGTATTTTCAATATACTGCGCGGCAGCGGGAATCGCCGCAATAATTTTGAATTTTATACTTTAAGAGGTAATTTACATAATGGCTACATCAAAACCAAAGCAGACAAACAGAAAAACAAAACCTAAAACGACAAAGGCCCAACCCTCGCCAAGGTCCGCGGCTTCCTCCGAGAAAAAGCCCCGCTCCGGAGCCGAAGGAACATTAAATCCCAGAACAAAGCAGGAGATAAGGCTTATTCTTCTGATTTTCCTTTGCTTTATGCTTGCAATGAGCTACTATACGCCGTTTTTCGGAGTTGTGGGCAGCTTTATCAAAAATGTGGGTATGTTCATTTTCGGGCTTACAGCCTATGCCATACCCGTATTTGCGGCTATAGCCGGATTCCATTTGCTGGCAAAGGGAACCCTTAAGCCCCATGTTCACCGCTATATTGCGGCGTTGTGCGTATGCGTGTTTGTCAGCGGACTTTTTGCCGTACACAGCTATCGCGTCAACCCCACTATTTTCGGCGGCGGATATACTCAAAAGGCTCTTGAGGAGGCTCTGGCTCGGAATCCGGAAATTCAGATATATAACTATTCCGGCCCAATTGACCTTATTTCAAATGTGGTGCAGGCGGCAAAGAACGGAAACGGCGGCGGAATTATGGGGTATCTGGCGGCGGGCTTCCTTATAAAGCTCATTTCCCCTGTGGGGACTACGGTTCTGCTGTGGGCCTTGACTTTGGCCTTTGCCGCTCTCGCAACGGGGAAGGCGCCGTTTCTCCGGCTTATTGAATTAATAAGGAAAAGGGCGGAGAAAGCCGGAGAAAACCGTGAAGCCGATAAACGAGAAAACGATAAGCTGTCCTTTGGAGAGCTTGAAACCGTTGAGTATGAGAAAAACAACGACGCGGAAAATCCGCCGAGAAAGAAGCTTTCAAAGGCATTAAGGGGAAAGCCGATTGAAAAGGCAGAACCGTCAAAGCCCGAAAAAAAGAGGTCAGCGGGCAAAGGCTCCGGCGAAGCTAAGAATAAAAAGCATGGGGAGAAAAGAGCCAAAACAAAAAAAATCAAGCCTGAAATCGTAGCTTCGGACAGCCCGTCGCAGCAGGTTAAGATAAAGCTGTTTGATGTTCAGCCCGAGGACGACGCCCCCGGAGAAGAGCTTTCCTCGGCGGAGATTCCCGAAGATGTGGAAAAAATGGCAATGAAGGAAAGCGGCGCGGTCAAGGCGGAGCAAAAATCCGATACCACGCCGATTCCCGTGACGGATGAGGAAATCGACACGGAGTATATTCCGTATAAATTTCCGCCGGTGAAGCTGCTTGGCAGGGAGAAAGTCGGGAAGGACGCGGCCTCTCCGGAAGATATACGAAGCATGGGCAATAAGCTGATAGAAACTCTCCGTTCCTTCGGAGTTGAGGCAAAAATCAACGAAATTACCCGTGGGCCGGCAATAACCCGTTTTGAAATTTCTCCGGCGGCGGGGGTAAAGGTAAGCAAGATAGTTAATCTTGCCAACGATATTGCCCTTAACCTTGCGGCGGTGTCCGTGAGAGTAATAGCTCCCATACCGGGGAAGGCGGCTGTAGGTATAGAAATCCCGAATGAACATATTTCCATCGTGCGCCTGAGAGATGTGCTGGACACAGATGAGTTCCGCAGCTTCAAAAGTAAGACGGCCTTTGCTTTGGGTAAGGATGTAAACGGAAAGGTTAAAATCGCCGATATATCAAAAATGCCCCATCTGCTTATTGCCGGTTCAACGGGCAGCGGTAAATCGGTGTGCATAAATTCCCTAATTACAAGCATAATCTACAAGGCCGATCCCAACGAGGTTAAGCTGATAATGATTGACCCGAAGGTGGTTGAGCTGAATGTTTATAACGGCATACCGCACCTGCTTATTCCCGTTGTCACAGACCCTCGGCGTGCGGCGGGAGCCTTGAATTGGGCCGTGCAGGAAATGGTAAAGCGTTACAAGCTGTTTGCGGAAAATAATGTGCGAAATCTGGCGGGCTATAATGAATACGCTCAGCTTGCGGGGGAAAGGAAGCTGGAACAGATAATAATTATAGTGGACGAGCTTGCGGATTTGATGATGGTCAGCGCAAAAGAGGTGGAGGACAGTATCTGCCGTCTTGCGCAGATGGCCCGGGCAGCCGGAATGTACCTTGTTATAGCTACTCAGCGGCCTTCCGTTGACGTTATTACGGGTCTTATCAAGGCGAATATTCCCAGCCGCATCGCTTTTGCCGTTGCAAACCAAATCGACAGCCGCACTATTTTGGATATGGGCGGCGCCGAGAAGCTGCTTGGGCGCGGCGATATGCTGTACCTTCCAATGGGAGCCAGTACGCCTACAAGAATACAGGGCGCGTTTGTGTCCGATGCGGAGACGGAAGCTATTGTTGAATATATCAAGCAGGATTTTACCGCAAAGTATGACGAGGACGTTATGGAACATATTGAACGGGGCGCGGAAGCCGAAGGAAGCAAGCGGAGCAGCGACGATGAGGCGGACGATATGCTTCCGGCGGCAATACAGGCTGTTGTAGAGGCCGGACAGGCCAGCGCTTCTCTTCTCCAGAGGCGTCTTAAGGTGGGCTACGCCCGTGCGGGCAGACTGATTGATCAGCTGGAGGAAAGGGGCATAATCGGCCCTCACGAGGGAAGCAAGCCCAGAGAGGTGCTTATCAGCCGCAGCCAGCTTATGGAAATGGAAGCAATGGGCGACGATGTGTAGCATACATCTTAAGCAATGAGAAGTTGGCGCTCGCATAGCGCCGC
>CAZKBV010000004.1:0-41264 GCA_964551215.1 uncultured Oscillospiraceae bacterium
AAAGTGTTGCCTATCATTACAAACGTACACAACAGAAGCCGTTTTCCGCAACTTTTTTCTTGACATTCCGCGCCTTTAATGGTAAAATACATTGTATAACAACATAATTGTATAACAACATAAAGGATTGATGCAAATGGCAGAAGAAAAACGATTTGTGGAGGAAATCACGCCTATGGACGTGGATTTCGCCCGCTGGTACACGGATATTGTAAAAAAGGCCGACTTGATTGAGTATTCCTCCGTCAAGGGCTGCTGTGTTATCCGCCCATACGCTTACTCCCTTTGGGAAAACATTCAGAAAACCCTCGATTCCATGTTTAAGGCTACAGGGCATCAAAATGTGTATATGCCCATGTTCATTCCGGAAAGCCTTCTCCAAAAGGAGAAAGACCACGTTGAGGGCTTCGCCCCCGAGGTGGCGTGGGTAACTGTGGGCGGCAACGAAAAGCTTCAGGAGCGTCTTTGCGTGCGTCCCACCAGTGAAACGCTTTTTTGCGACCATTACAAAAATATAATCCACTCCCACAGGGATCTGCCCAAGCTGTACAATCAGTGGTGCAGTGTTGTGCGCTGGGAAAAAACCACCCGTCCCTTCCTTCGCACCACGGAATTTTTGTGGCAGGAGGGTCACACCGCCCACGCCACGGAGGAAGAAGCTCAGGCCGAGACGGAGCGTATGCTCAACGTTTACGCCGATTTCTGCGAAAACTATCTCGCTATCCCCGTTGTCAAGGGGCGCAAAACGGATAAGGAAAAATTTGCCGGCGCGGTAGCAACCTACACCATCGAAAGCCTTATGCACGACGGCAAAGCCCTTCAGAGCGGAACAAGTCATAACTTCGGCGACGGCTTCGCAAAGGCCTTCGGCATCCAATATACGGATAAGAACAATAAATTGCAATACGTCCACCAGACGTCTTGGGGCGTAACCACAAGGCTTATCGGCGCAATAATAATGGTACACGGCGACGACAGCGGTCTTGTGCTTCCTCCAAGAATCGCTCCCGTGCAGCTTATGATTATCCCAATCGCCATGCACAAGGAGGGCGTAAAAGAAAAGGCCGAGGAGCTTAAAGAGCGGCTTTCCGCTTCCGTTCGTGCCGATATCGACCTCAGTGACAAGAATCCCGGCTGGAAGTTCAGCGAATATGAAATGAAGGGCGTTCCCCTGCGTCTCGAAATCGGCCCCAAGGACATTGAGAAGAACAGCTGCGTTCTTGTGCGCCGTGACACAAGGGAAAAAATCCCCGTCTCTTTGGACGAGCCGGAAGCAAAGGTTTCCGAGGTTCTCGAGGATATTCAAGCTTCCCTGTTCGCCAAGGCTCTCGCCCATCGGGAAAGCTGCACATATACCGCCGAAAACTACGAGCAGTTCAAGGATATTGCCGAAAACAAGCCCGGCTTTATAAAAGCCATGTGGTGCGGAGACGAGAAATGCGAGGACAAAATCAAAGAGGACACCGGAGCGACCTCCCGCTGTATGCCCTTTGAGCAGGAAGTCATCGGGGATAACAAGTGTGTTTGCTGCGGCAGGGAAGCCAAGGCTATGGTTTACTGGGGCAAGGCGTATTAAAAATTTTTAAATCGGAGCAACGCTCCACTTTGCTTGCAAGGAGTGGAGCTTGCGATAGATTGCAACCGGCGCAGGGAGCGTAAGCTCCTCAGGGTTTCAGTGGGAGATTATAACTCCCACTGAAATTCTGAAGTGTCCCCCGCCGCCTTAGAGGCGGGGGACATCTGCGCTTAGGTTATATTGTTGCCTATTAAAAACGGTTCGTCATGCAAACGAACCGTTTTTCTTTATAACCTACGCGCGGATGTCCCTCGCCTGTCGCCGCGCTGCTTCGCGATTGCTCCGACTTAAAAACAATCAGCTATTCCGTCGACGGCGGAATCTCCATGTACGCCCTGTTTTTATCCGCCTCAAACGTCCGAAGAATATCTCTTATGGCATTTTCCGCATTTTCAACCTCCGTCTGAAGCTCTCCGGCGGAAATTCTCAATGCTCCGCCGCCTAAGGTTATTATCTGCTCCAGCCGGTCGGAGGTCGCTACACGCACCCTGTGATTTTTTACCAGCTTGTGGGTCACCTTTTCAATATACATATCGGCGGTTTCCGCTTCCTTTGTGTACACAACGTCGATATTGCCGATTCTTTCGGTTTCTCCCCTGTTGCCCTTTACCTTATAGGCGTCGAACACCACAATTATTTCAATGCCGCTGTAGCCCTTGAAATTGGAAAGTATGTCTATAAGGGCGCTTCGGGCGGCTTCGGGGCTTTCGTCCGCCGTTTTTTTCAGCTTATCCCATGAAAAAATCACATTGTAGCCGTCCACAAGCAGATATTCCGGCCCTGTAGGAACGGGGCGGGACTTGTATTTTTCCGCCTCCTCACTTTTGGGAGGCTCTTTTCTTGTTTCCATCGAATAACGGATATCCCGGCGTATGGGGCCGTATGTCCGCTCAAATATTTTTATAAGCTCCGCGTCGTCCGCCGCGCGGGATATATAATCCATCGCCCGCCGCTTTGCCGAGGCTTCCTGCTCCGAGCCGCCAAGGGAATATCCGCTTTGAAAGTGCATACTTTTTGCGGCCTCGTTCCACTTCACGGTGTATCCCGCGCCTCCGGCGCAGAACACCGAGTCCGCCGGATTGTCCAAATCGGACGCCGGGTCATATGCCGCCGCGCTTATTACCTCATCGCTGTTATGGCACGGACGGTATCCGCCGAATCTGTAGCTGAGCCTTCCCCGCCCTCCCGTATAGGACGCCGTTTCCGCGGCATAGTCCTGCATTTCCGAAGCCGGAGCTTCCCCCTTTATTACAGCCTCCGTCCCCTTCAGCAGCGGTCGGGAAAACTCCGCTCCCATTCTTTGAAGGTCGGCAAGCGCCCGTCCCAAGCCTTCCGGCGGAACCGTAAGCTCAAAAGCGTAATACGGTTCCAGCAGCACCGACTCAGCTTGCATAAGTCCTTGGCGCACCGCCCTGTATGTGGCCTGACGGAAGTCGCCGCCCTCAGTGTGCTTTTTGTGGGCGCGGCCACCTATTAACGTAATTTTCATATCCGTTACGGGCGCTCCCGTCAAAACGCCACGGTGCTGCTTTTCATAAAGATGTGTGAGAATAAGCCGCTGCCAGTTTTTGTCAAGGACGTCCTCGCCGCAATCGCTGCCGAATACAAGGCCGCTCCCCCTCGGCCCCGGCTCCATAAGCAAATGCACCTCGGCATAGTGGCGCAAGGGTTCATAATGCCCACAGCCCACAACGGAGGAATTAATGGTTTCCTTATAGGCGATGCTCCCCTTGCCGAAGGAAATATCGTAGCCGAAGCGATCCTTTACCAGCCTTGCCAGCACCTCAAGCTGTACCGCGCCCATCAGCCTCACCTTTATTTCCCGATGCTGTTCGCTCCACTCGACGCGGAGCTGAGGCTCCTCCTGTTCAAGAAGGCGGAGCTGTTTAAGAGCGGTTTGAGGGTTCACCTCCGGCGGCAGTATAACGCGGCAGCTCAAAACAGGCTCCAGCAAAGGGAGAACGCCGCCCTTTTCGTATCCCAACCCTTCTCCGGCCTTGACCTGAGAAAGGCCGGATACGGCGCAAACATCTCCCGCCGAAGCTTCTTCTGTCTCCTTATATTTTGCTCCGGAGTATATTCTTATGCGGCTCACCTTTTCCGAAAGCCCGTTTTGTTCTATAACATCCCGAACGTGAAGCTCTCCGCCGGTGATTTTCATGTACGCCAGCCGTCCCAGCCTTTCGTCCTCGGCAATTTTAAACACTCTTGCCCCGAACGCGGATGGATATTTTCTGCCTCGGGTGTATTTCAAAAACACGCAGATAAATTCCTTCACCCCGTTTTGCTTCAATGCCGCCCCGAACATACAGGGGAAAACATTTCTTCGTTTTACGCAAGCGGCGACGGTTTCCTCTTCAAGGGCTTCCTTTTCGAGAAATTCCTCCGTAAGCGCGTCGTCAAGCATGGCAAGCTCCTCTCCCAGCTTGTATGCGTCCTCTTCCCCGAAATCCACGAAGCCCTTCCCCAGCCGATTATTGAGGGAATCAATAATTTCCCTTCGGGAATAAGCCGCGATGTCGGTTTTGTTTACAAACACAAAAACAGGAACCCTGTACCTTTCCAGAAGCCGCCACAGAGTTTCCGTATGGCTCTGAACGCCCTCTGCGGCGCTGATTACCAGTATGGCGTAATCCAAAACGCTGAGGGTTCTCTCGGTTTCCGCGGAAAAATCCACATGGCCGGGAGTGTCCAGAAGCATTATTTCCGTTTCGGGAAAATGAAGCAGAGCCTGCTTGGAAAATATGGTAATTCCCTTTTCTTTTTCTATGGCATAGGTGTCCAAAAAGGCGTTTTTGTGATCTACCCGTCCCAATGTGCGTATTTCTCCGGCCTCGTAAAGCAGACTTTCGGAAAGGGTGGTCTTTCCGGCGTCAACATGGGCCAATATTCCTACCGTAAGTTTTTTCATAGCGTACATCCCTTGGATATTACTGCTTCAATACCTTTTTGACTTGCTCTTCCTTGCCCATAACAAGGATATTTTCGCCCTGCTTGAACACGTATCCGGGGCCGGGCTGAGGATAAAGCTTGTCGTCTTTTCTCACCGCCAGAATGTCTAACCCGTACTTGGCGCGGACATCCTTTTCCAGAATACTTTTGCCCCTCCACCCCGCCGGAGCGGCAATCTCAAATATGCCGTACTCATCATCCAGCACGAAATAGTCAAACACATTCCTCGCGCCGTATTTTACGGCAAGCTGCTCGGCGATATCCCGTTCGGCGTAAACAACGTAGTCCGCGCCGTTTCTTAGCAGCAGCTTTTTATGCACGTCCCTTGTGGCGCGGGCGATAATATATTTTGCCCCGAAATCCGCCGCAAGGACTGTGGTTTCCAGCGCTTTAAGGAAGTTATCCCCTATGGCGACCACCACAATGTCGAAATTCCCCACTCCCAGCGACGCCATAAATTCGGAATCCGACGAATCGCCTATCTGCGCGTTGCGCACAAAGCCCAGCACGGAATTTACTCTTTCCTCGCTTATATCCACCGCAAGCACGGAATTTCCTTCCTCGATAAATTTCTGAGCCATATGGCGGCCAAAGCGTCCAAGACCTATTATAAGAATTGATTTCACGGATAATTCCTCCTATCCTATCTGCACAGGCTCCGTGGGCAGACTTGACGGCACGTTTTTCTTTGTGCCGATAGCCGAAAGCACCGTAACAGAGCCTGCCCGTCCCACAAGCATAAGCAATATTACTATAATTTTTGAAGCCGCGCCTAAGTCTCTTGTTATTCCAAGGCTCAGCCCCACTGTGGCAATCGCCGACGCGGCCTCAAAAAACGCCGCGTCCATGGGAAGCTTATCGACAAAGGATATAAACACCGCCGAAAACAGTGTCGCCATTATATAGAAAACTATCACCACCAAAGCCGTTCTCTGGGTGTTTTCGTCTATTCTTCTGCCGAAACATTCGGCGTGCTTTCTTCCCCGGATAATGGATATGGCCGAAATAAAGGGAATCGCCACCGTGGTGGTTTTCATTCCTCCGGCTGTCGAGCCTGTGGAGCCGCCCGCAAGCATAAGGCATATCATAACTATTTTGCTGTGAACGGTAAGGGCGTTTAGGTCAACGGTGTTAAAGCCGGCGGTTCTGGCCGAAACAGACTGAAAGCATGAATAGAGCAGCTTCTTCCACAGGCTCGTATGTCCGTAAAGAGAGCCGCCGTTTTCAAACAGAATCAATAGCCCCGTCCCCATAGCGGTAAGCACAAGGCTCACCGTAAGCACAAGCTTTGTGTGGAGGCTTATGTTTTTCAGGCTGTGGCGGTTGTTCCACAGATCCTCCCATACAAAAAAGCCCAGTCCGCCGATTATTATCAACAGCATCAGTATAACGTTGACGTAAACATTGTCCCGAAGGCTTGTCATTGAGGAATATTCCTCCACGCTTCCCATAAGGTCAAAGCCCGCGTTGCAGAAAGCCGACACAGAGTGGAAAATGCCGTAATATATTCCCTTAAGCCCCAGCTTCGGGCAGTAATAAGCGGAAAGCAGCGCGGCTCCCGCGCCCTCGCAAATAACCGTGCAGCGGATTATCAGCTTTGTCAGGCGCGCCACTTCGCTCAGCTTCGGCAGGGAAATGGCATCCTTTGTCAGCAGTCTTAAATTAAGCCCCAAAGGTATCCTTGTGAAGGATATAGCCGTGACCGCAATTGTCATGAATCCAAGGCCGCCTATCTGTATTAAAGACAGTATCACAAGCTGGCCGAAAATGGACCAGTACGAAAACGTGTCCCGCAGAACAAGCCCCGTAACGCAGGCGGAGCTTGTGGCCGTAAAAAGAGCCGTAAGCGGGCTTGTAAATTTTCCGCTTACGGAAGAAACCGGCAGCGCCAGCAAAAACGCTCCGGCAAGTATAATAAGGCAGTACCCCAAAAGAAGGGTTTGCGTGGGGGAAAGCTCCTTTTTGTTTTTCCGAGGCTCCAACGATTTACACCTCTTTTTGGCAGGAAACGCATATCTTGCGGAGGCTGCCTGTAAATTTACATTTCAAAGAATCCTTTGTCAAAAATCCTTTGTCAATACATATTTTGCCCGCGCACGAAACGCCGTAATCCTCGGAGCGCGGCGTTTCGGGGCAGTTTTTTATTTTTTCTTTTATTTTTTTCAATAATCCAAATATTCCGTATCCTCCCAAAGCTCAAAGCCGCCCAAATAGCTGTGTCTGAGCCTATAAAACGAAGCATAGCGGTTGGGGAACAAAAGCTGCAGAGCCTTCTGACGATCCCTGTTGCCGTAGCATATGAAGTAAAGTCGGCCAAACTCGGCAAAATCCTCAGTGGAATTATTGCCGCCATATTCGCTGACTGATATCATGTCGTCATTTATGGCCTGAGCCCAGCCGTTTCCTTCGGCCCAGCCACCGGCTCCGGCGGAAACGCTGTGGGACATTTCATGGCAGAGAATTCGGAGCATTGTGTCCGTATCGCGAGTTCCCTGCACACGTATGTAAAGGTCGGAATAGCCGCAGTTAAAGCTGTTTGCCTCATCCTCCCTGATTTTGACGGTTTTTATATTTTTTCTGTAGACATACGGTATGCGGATAAACGCCTCGGGGAAATACTCCGCGTTGCGTTTGGGGTCGTCGCTGTTCTGAACGTAAAGGGCTATAGTCTGCTGAACGGAGCCGTCGGCGGCATAAATTGAAAGGTTATACTTTGTTCCCGAAATCATCGTGCCGTTCCATAGGTCGTAGGTTCCTTCTTCGCCGTCAGTGACCTTATATGTGACGCCGCTTGTCCCCGGAAGCTCCGCGCTGACGGGGCAAAGCGAAATTGTGCCGTCCGTCATAAGATAACCGCCACTGACGCTGAGAAAATTCGTCAGCTTATTATAAAGCTCGTCGTCGCTGCCGGCGGCTTCCTTATAAATATTGTCTATACGTTTGCGAGGCGTCCACTCCGCGCCGATTATATCATTGCTGTAGCGGTCGAACACATCTCCCGCCACTGTCTCGTAAATCATTTCAAGACGTCTGCGCTGAGCCTTGCTGAGCCGCCCGTAGGCGTCGGTTTCGGATATCAGCCGCAAAGGACTTTCCTCATTCAGCGGTTCAAAAATAAGTTCAATTTTATCCTTTTCGTTTACGGCTGTAAGGTAACCGTCGGAAAGCCCCACGTACATACCGTTTTCCGCGCTTTTCAGATAATACGCCGGAGCTTCGTCGCTGTAATTTTCGCTTTCTTCAAGGATCCAGTGCTGGCTGATGCCGTTGTAATCGTAATCTCCGCTTACCAAAGGGCCGCTGTCAGCGGCGGTTATTCTTCTTTCGGAGGAACGGCACACAAAGGCAAAAGTGCCGTCGCCCATATCTCGGGGCAGGAACATTGCGCTTTCGCCCTTAACCGCCGTCCAATCGGCGGAAAGCCTGCCGTTGTTTCCCCGAACATATTTCCCATTAGCTCTCACCCCGTAATACCGTCCGGCAAAGCCGCTGTATAAGGGGTCGTCAACTATTGTCTCGGCGTTAAAGCCGGTAATATAAAAGCTGTAATCGGAATAATCCTCCCCGCTGACAAGGGTTTTATGACTGTTGCTTATCAACGCGAGGGAATCCAGCTTAGAGCCGTTTGTTCTGGCATTAACAGGGCCGCCGGTATAGGTTTCGCCCTCCTCATCGGTAATGGCTATAGTGTAGCTGTTTTCGGCGACGCTGCCGTATATTTTAATCTTATATGTTTTGCCCTCTTCGGCAGGGCAAATGTTTACGGCGGCGGCGGTGTAGCTTCCGCTGCCGTTGCCGTTTCTGACGGCAAAATCGCTTCCGTTAAATAAAAGTATAACGGAGGAATTTGCGTAATCCAAAACGGTCTTATCGCTGTCGTGGAGCATAACGGCATTGTCGCCCTTTTTAACAAGGGTAAGCTCAAAGCTCATTTCGTATTCTCCGTCCAAGGCTTCAAAGCTGTGATACGCAATGGTGGCGGAGTGGTTGGTTTTCTGGTCGTCGCTGTACCACTTTTCAACCTCCGGTTCCTTTAATTTAAAGGTAAAGTTCGCCTCAGCCGTTTCGTTTTCATAAACGATAAGCGTCAACGACGCGCTGTCCGTCGGTTCCATATTTTCGGGAGCTGACGCCGTTACGGTGTACTCTCCCACGGGAATGTCCGTGAAGCTGTAGCTTCCGTCCGCCGAGGTTTTAACGGTTTTTGCGCCGAAATCCTTCGAGGAAACAGTAATTTCCACATTTTCCAAAGCCGCGTTTTCAGCGTCCTTTACAATTCCGCTTACCGTTCCCAATGCCGGACCGCTGTAGGCGGAGCCGTCAACTATCCCGTCGGCAGTAAGGGCGGACAGCATTTTCGCCGCGGGAGACATATTCTCCATATTCCACAAAAAAACCTTTGCAATAGAATCCGCGCCCACTTTTTCGGCGTCCAGCGTAAGAAAAGCTCTGTTGTCCGATACGATTGAGCTGCATACCGATTCAAGGCCGTTTTCGCCGTAAAGGGCAAGCACCGCCGTCAGTCCGTTTTCCGCATTATAAAGCCCCACGCTTATCTCCCCGGGAGCAAGCGCGGTATTTCCCCATTCCACTCGTAAATCCGTGCCGAAAACCGGTAGGCAGACACTGAGCAAGCAAAACACCGACAATACGCATAACAGCTTCTTCATACGATACGCACCCTCTCTCGCAAGCCTTTATTTTTTCGGATATCCTTTATTTATTTTATAACATTCTCAAATATTTGTCAATACTTTTTAATTTAACCAAGCTAAAACCAAAGCTTTATTAAAATTTTTAAACAAGCTGTCCGCTCCCCGCGCCGGCTGCAATCTATCGCAAGCTCTGTTTCAAGCAAGCTTGCCGGAGCGTTGCTCCGATTTAAAAGAGGTGTAAGAATTAACCTTACACCTCTTTATACGTTAAAGCTTGTATTAAAGCTTTTTTGCCGCTATGAAACTCGGTTCTGAGATTTTCAGAGCCGAAATTTTCAGCCCTGAAATTTTCAGCCCCGAAACTTTCAGTCCCTTTCAGCCGACAAACCGTCTGCGTTATTTTTGCGGCTTTAGTCCATAAGCTTGATTACGGCCATAGGCGCACAGTCACCCCGGCGAACGCCCGTCCTGATGATCTGTGTATATCCGCCCTGACGCTCTGTGTACTTGGGAGCAATCTCGTCGAAAACCTTCTTAACGACATCTTCCTTTGTTATAAAAGAAAGAGCCTGTCTGCGCGCGTGAAGGTCGCCTCTTTTGCCGAGAGTAATCATGTTCTCGGCGAGAGCGCGGATTTCCTTTGCGCGGGTTACGGTAGTCTCGATTTTGCCGTTTTCCAAAAGAGCAGTCACCTGGCCCCGAAGCATTGCCATTCTATGGTCGGTTTTACGACCGAGCTTTCTTGTTCCAGCCATTGATATTCCTCCTTATTCGGGTCCAAAGACCACGGTTGATTTTAAACGCGATTTAATCAGTCCTCATCGGGGGCGAAGCTGAGTCCCAGAGTCTGAAGCTTATTGCACACCTCGTCAAGGGACTTGCGGCCCAGATTGCGAACCTTCATCATTTCTTCTTCTCTGCGCTGGGTAAGGTCTTCAACGGTGTTGATACCCGCACGCTTCAAGCAGTTGTAGGAACGAACCGAAAGATCAAGCTCCTCAATTGTCATTTCAAGAACCTTCTCCTTCTTTGTTTCTTCCTTCTCCACCATGGTTTCCACATTCATGGCTTCGTCCGTAAGCTGGATAAAGAGCATCATGTGGTCGTTGATTATCTTGGCCGCGAGACTTATTGCTTCGTCCGCGGTCTTTGTGCCGTTAGTCCATACCTCTATTGTGAGCTTGTCGAAGTCGGTATTTTGCCCCACACGGGTATTCTCAACGGAATAATTGACCTTATGAACGGGTGTGTAGATGGAGTCCACCGGAATAAGACCTATAAAGGGCTGGCTCATGGCCTTGTTTTTCTCAGAGGAAACATAGCCCCTGCCCTTGCCCACCGTAAGCTCCATATAAAGCTTTGCGTCCTCGTTAAGAGTCGCAAGGTGAAGGTCTCCGTTAACTATTTCCATATCGCTGTCGCAGCGAATATCCCTGGCGCAAAGCTCGCCTGCGCCTTCGGCCTCAATATAAACGGTCTTGGGGCCGTCGCCATGGAGTTTGATTATGACCTGCTTGATATTAAGCACGATCTCGCTTACGTCCTCTTTAACTCCGGGGATGGTGGAAAATTCGTGCTGTATGCCATCAATTTTGATGGATGTGATTGCCGCACCCTCAAGAGAGGAAAGCATCATTCTGCGAAGGGAATTTCCTAAGGTCGTGCCGTAGCCCCTTTGAAGAGGAGCAACGGTATATTTCCCGTAGGAACCGTCCTCGCTGAGCGCCGTACGCTCAAGACGAGGCTTTTCAAATCTTAAATCTGTCATAGTTAAACCCTCCTACTTTATTTACTTTTATGTGAATAAGTTGACCGAGGGAGACTATTACTTGGAATACAGCTCGACGATAAGCGTCTCGTTGATTTCAAAGTCAATATCTTCTCTCTTGGGAACATCAACCACAGTTCCTGTAAGAGTGTTTTTGTCAACGCTGAGCCACTTGGGAGCAACACGGGAAGAATTTGCCTCTGCTATGTCCTTAATCCACTGGGCGGAAGCTGTTTTCTCCTTAAGGGAAACAACGTCGCCGGTTTTTACAAGGTAAGAGGGAATGTCAACGCGCTTGCCGTTTACAAGCACATGGCCGTGAGTTACTATCTGGCGAGCCTGACGGCGGGTATCTGCCAGACCGAGCCGGAAGATAACGTTGTCAAGTCTGCTTTCAAGAATGGCAAGAAGATTTTCACCTGTTATTCCGGCCTTTTTTTCAGCCATAACGAAGTATGTTCTGAACTGCTTCTCCAGCACGCCGTAAATAAACTTCGCCTTCTGCTTTTCATTGAGCTGAAGACCGTATTCGGACTGCTTTCTTCTCTGGGGTCCGGGATTGCGATTGCTCTTCTTGTCTACGCCCATAACGCCGGGCTCAATGCCCAGAGTTCTGCAGCGCTTTAATACGGGTTGCATATTTTTAGCCATTTTGGTAACCTCCTTTTATAATCAGACTCTTCTTCTCTTGGGAGGACGGCAACCATTGTGAGGGATGGGAGTTACGTCCTTAATGAGAGTTACCTCAAGACCTGCGGCCTGAAGCGCGCGTATTGCCG
The DNA here is from genome assembly GCA_964551215.1 of uncultured Oscillospiraceae bacterium. Taxonomy (GTDB): domain Bacteria; phylum Bacillota; class Clostridia; order UMGS1883; family UMGS1883; genus JAFLUQ01. Next base: position 11,731 of record CAZKBV010000004.1, read on the forward strand.
CCTCACGTCCGGCGCCGGGTCCCTTAACGAATACCTCAACCGTCTTGAGGCCATGCTCCATAGCAGCCTTTGCCGCGGTTTCAGCCGCGCTCTGAGCCGCAAAGGGAGTGCTCTTTCTGCTCCCTCGGAAGCCCAGGCCGCCTGCGCTTGCCCAGGAAAGAGCGTTGCCGTTTACATCGGTAATCGTTACTATAGTGTTATTGAAAGTGCTGCGGATATGAGCCGCGCCGCGTTCAATGTTTTTACGTTCCTTACGCTTGCGAACAGTTCTTTTTACCGTCTTAGCCATGCTCTCTCCTCCTTACTTCTTCTTATTGGCTATCGTGCGCTTGGGACCCTTACGGGTTCTCGCGTTTGTCTTTGTTCTCTGGCCGCGGCAGGGAAGCCCCTTTCTGTGGCGGGTTCCTCTGTACGAACCGATTTCTATGAGACGCTTTATGTTAAGCGCAACGTCACGGCGAAGGTCGCCTTCCACAACGTATTCCTTATCAATGGCGTCTCTTATTTTGGCAACCTCGTCCTCGGTTAAGTCCTTAACGCGGGTGTCGGGGTTAATACCTGTTTTTGCAAGGATTTTATTTGCACTGCTTCTGCCTATGCCGTAAACGTATGTGAGACCTATCTCAACACGTTTTTCTCTGGGCAAATCAACACCGGCTATTCTTGCCATCCTTTAATACACCTCCAAAGTTTATTGACACGGTTTTTTGTAATAAGGGTGATAAAATTGCGCTTCCTTCGGGCAGCCGTCTCGGTTTTCCCTCGCCGGCTTCAGCCGCACCCATACAGACGGCAAACAATCAGCCCTGTTTTTGCTTATGCTTGGGATTTTCGCAGATTACCATGATTCTGCCTTTTCTTTTAATAACTTTGCATTTTTCGCAAATAGGCTTTACAGAGGGTCTTACCTTCATTTTAATTACCTCCTATATATTAGCTGGGTGAGAATTTATCTTATTTTGCTCTCCATGTAATTCTCCCGCGAGTGAGGTCGTAGGGAGAAAGCTCCACCGTAACCTTGTCGCCGGGTAAAATCCTGATAAAATTCATTCGAAGTTTACCTGAAATATGCGCCAATATTTGATGTCCGTTAGGCAGCTCAACCTGAAACATCGCGTTTGGAAGAGCCTCCAATACAGTACCTTCAAGTTCAATCGCGTCGTCCTTAGCCAAGGCAACAACCTCCTTCGGATATATAATTCTTTATGACCTTTCTCACGTGGGCGTTCAGCTTCAGCTTCGAGACGTCCGTCTCGGCTCCCGTGAATTCCACATGTTTAATTTGTTTTTTCTTGGGCTTATCCATCGTTCGCCGACGGCCATCCGCAAGGAAAAGATTCTTTCCCTCCGCGCTCAGCACAACGTAAAGTCTGCCTTTATCGTGGCCTGCCGTCGAACGGACTATTGCTCCCTTTTCCATAATCCGCCTCAGTTAAGAGTCAGGTAAACGGGGCCGTTATCCGTTACCGCAACCGTATTTTCGTAATGTGCCGCAAGACTTCCGTCCGCGGTTCTCACCGTCCAGCCGTCATGACTGTCAAAGGTAACGGCGTAATTTCCGGCTGTTATCATAGGCTCAATGGCAATTACCATATTTCTTACGAGCCTGATGCCGTGACCGCTATGGCCGAAATTGGGAACGTCCGGAGCCTCGTGGAGATTTTTCCCCACTCCGTGGCCCACAAGCTCCCTGACCACTCCGAAGCCGTTAGCCTCGGCATATTCCTGAACAGCCGCCCCGATATCTCCGACACGGTTTCCGGCGGCGGCCTTTGCGGCGCCCCTGAAAAAACATTCCTTTGTTACATCAATAAGCTTCTGAGCCGCTTCGCTTATATTCCCCACGGGGAAGGTGCGGGCCGCGTCGCTGTGATATCCCTTATAGAAAGCCCCGCCGTCTATACTGACGATGTCGCCTTCCTTAAGCACAACCTTATTGGAAGGGATTCCGTGGACTACGACCTCGTTGGGAGATACGCAGCAGCACGCCGGAAAGCCTCGGTAGCCTTTAAACGAGGGCTTTGCGTGGTGGGAAAGAATAACCTTTTCCACCACGGCATTGAGCTCGGCTGTTGTCATGCCGGGCTTAACGGCTTCCTCCGCCCTGCTGAGAGCCTCGGCAAGTATCTTGCCCGCCTCGGCCATCCTCTCAATTTCCGATTTGGTTTTAATAACGATCATTTCTCAACACCGACAGCCTTCATTACGTTTTTCGTTGTATCCTCCAGCTTCTCGCAACCCTTAGCGGTGCGGAGAAGATTTCTGGAGCGGTAAAATTCCTTAAGAGGCTCTGTCTGGTTGTGATAAACCGAAAGACGGCGGCGTACGGTTTCGGGCGCGTCGTCGGAACGGAGAATCAGTTCTCCGCCGCACTTGTCGCACTTTCCCTCCGTTTTCGGAGGATTGTACTTTACGTGGTAGGGTGCCGCGCAGCTTTTACACTCGCGTCTGCCGCTGAGCCGCTCAACAATTGCCTCATCCTCAACTTCTATGTTAAGGGCGCAGTCTAAAGCTATGCCCATGCCCTCCATTGCCTCGGCCTGAGGAATCGTCCTCGGAAAACCGTCAAGGATGTATCCATTTCGGCAGTCCGGTTCTTGTATTCTCTCCTTGACCATAGAGATGACCACATTATCGGGAACAAGCTCGCCCCGGGCAATGTAGCCCTCAGCGTCAAGACCAAGGGGTGTTTTTTCGCCGATAGCCTTTCGGATAATTGCTCCGGTGGAGATATGGGGTACGCCAAGCTTTTCCTTAAGAATTTCGGCTTGAGTTCCCTTTCCTCCTCCCGGAGGACCCATTATAGTCAATTTCATTTTTATCGCCTCATAAAATTATTCCAGGAAGCCCTTATAGTGACGCATGAGCATCTGGCTTTCGATTTGTTTAACCGTTTCAAGGGCAACGCCTACAACGATCAGCAGGCTGGTACCCGTGAGAGCAACGGAGCTGAGAGAGCCGAGTCTCGGAATACATTCACTGACAACAATCGGGAACACGGCAACTATGCCAAGGAAGATAGCGCCGACAAGGGTGATTCTTCCAAGCACCTTAGCGATATAGTCGCTGGTAGGTCTGCCGGGACGAAGCCCCGGTACCATGCCGTTATTTTTTCTGATGTTATTGGACACTTCTACCGGATTAAAGGTTATAGAAGTATAGAAGTAGGTAAATCCAACAATCAGCAGGAAATATACAAGGGGATAGAAAATTTTGCTTATAAGTCCGCCGCTGCCCGTTACAAACCTTGCGATGGAAACAAGCACGCCTGTACTCTTGCCGAAAAGCTGGGCAAGAGTTGCGGGGAAGGTCATGATGGACATGGCGAAGATGATGGGAATTACGCCCGCCATAGCAACCTTAATGGGAATAAAGGTGCTCTGTCCGCCGTACATCTTTCTGCCGACCACGCGCTTTGCGTACTGAACGGGTATTCTGCGCTCAGCCTCGTTGATAAGGACAACGAATGTGATGGACGCAATGACGTAAATCGCAAGAATTACAAGCCACCACCACTGTTTCTGGCCGCCGGACATGAAGTTCTGCCACGCGGTCATAATCATTGTGGGAATACGGCTTACGATACCGGCAAAAATAAGCATTGAGATACCGTTGCCTACGCCCTTGCCGGTGATTTCCTCGCCCAGCCACATAAGGAACGCCGTACCGGCTGTGAATGCGACTATAATCGTAATCATTACCATTATGTGAGGGATGCCGGAAACATTCATAACCGCTCCGTTACGGCTCAGAGTAAGGGCAAGGCCCCAAGACTGAAGCGCCGCGAGAGCAACCGTAAGATAACGGGTGATTTTTGTTATCTTCTTTCTGCCCTCTTCACCCTCCTTGCTCATTCTCTCAAGAGCGGGAATGGCGACGCACAAAAGCTGCATAATAATGGAGCTGTTGATATAAGGTGTGATGGACATCGCGAATATGGTTGCGTTGGAGAAGCTGCCGCCGGAGAATGTATCCAGCAGATTGAAGAGGGTACTGCCCCCGTCGCCGGCCATCCATTCCTTTACAACCGAAGGATCAAGCCACGGCACCGGAATAACGCTGCCGAGGCGGAATATAACCAAAAGGAAAATTGTGTATAATATCTTTTTGCGAAGGTCAGGTATCTTCCATGCATTACGAATAGTTTCGAGCATTTTAGATCACCTCCACCTTACCGCCGGCAGCTGTAATCTTAGCTTCGGCGCCCTTCGTTACGCGGGCTGCCTTAACAGTTACCTTCTTTGTAATTTCGCCTCTTCCGAGTACCGCCACGCCGTCCATAATCTTTGAAATGACGCCGGCTTCCTTGAGAGCGGCCGCGTCGATAACCGCGCCGTCATCAAATTTATTAAGCTGAGAAACATTTACCTCCGCGTAAGACTTTGCAAAAATATTCTTAAAGCCTCTCTTGGGCAAACGTCTGAACAAGGGCATCTGGCCGCCTTCAAAGCCGGGGCGCACACCGCCGCCGCTGCGCGCGTTCTGGCCCTTATGTCCGCGCCCTGCGGTCTTTCCGTTTCCCGAGCCCGCTCCTCTGCCCTTTCTCTTGGCTTCGGTCTTGCTTCCGGGTGCGGGTCTAAGCTCATCGAGTTTCATTTGCCACACCTCCTTCAATTTTCTTCAACAGTTACAAGATGGCCCACCTTGTTAATCATGCCTCTTATCTGGGGCGTGTCATTATGAAGGACCACATCGTTTGTTTTCTTAAGACCGAGAGCCTTAACCGTAGCTATCTGGTCGGCTTTGCGGCCGATTGTGCTCTTTACAAGAGTTACCTTAAGCTGTGCCACGTTAATCTCCTCCTTACAGTTCTTCAACCGCCTTGCCTCTCAGGCGAGCCACTTCTTCAGCGCTCTTAAGAGAAGCAAGACCGGCAATCGTTGCTCTTACAACATTTGTGGGATTGTTGCTGCGAAGGCACTTTGTACGGATATTTTTGATTCCGCATGCCTCCATAACCGCACGCACGCTGCCTCCGGCGATAACGCCGGTACCTTCCTTGGCGGGCTTTATAAGAACTCTGCCCGCACCGAACTCACCGATTATATCGTGAGGTATTGTATTTTCAACAAGGGGGACGGAAATCATATTTTTCTTTGCGTCCTCGATTCCCTTGCGGATAGCGTCGGGAACTTCAGTAGCCTTGCCAAGTCCGCAGCCTACCTTGCCCTTGCCGTCGCCCACTACCACGAGTGCGCTGAAGCGCATTGTACGGCCGCCCTTTACAGTTTTGGCAACACGGTTGATTCTTACGACCTTTTCGACTATATCGCTTTCGGCCGCATTGTTTCTGCGATCATTGCGTTCACGCTCTGCCATTGTTTCCTTCCTCCTTTCTTAGAATTCCAGGCCGCCTTCACGGGCGCCTGCCGCAAGCTCCGCCACGCGTCCGTGGTAAAGATAGCCGCTGCGGTCGAATACAACCGTATTGATTCCCGCCGCCTTTGCCTTTTCCGCTACCAGCTTGCCAACCTTACTTGCCGCCGCCTTGTTTCCGCCGTACTCGCCCTTAAGCTCGAGACTTGACGCGGATACAAGAGTTACGCCCTTTTCATCATCTATGATCTGCGCGTAAATATTATTAAGGCTTCTGAACACATTAAGACGGGGACGCTGCGCTGTTCCGACAATCTTGTTGCGGATACGGCGGTGTCTCTTAAGTCTTGCCTTATTGCTGCTGGGCTTACTAATCATATCGCCAATCTCCTCTCTTACTTCTTAGCCTTGCCGACCTTACCTTCCTTGCGTAAGATGCGCTCGGAAACGTACTTAATGCCCTTGCCCTTATAAGGCTCGGGAGGTCTTTTCTCGCGGATTTCAGCCGCAACCTGACCGACAGTCTGCTTGTCTGCACCCTTAATGATGATGCTCGTCTGAGAGGGGCACTCGATGGTTATACCTTCAACAGGAGTATATTCAACATTGTGAGAGTAGCCCAAGTTGAGAACAAGCGTCTTGCCCTGCATCTGCGCTCTGTAACCGACGCCGTTGATTTCAAGCTCCTTGGAAAAGCCGTTTGTTACGCCTTCGACCATGTTGTGAAGCAGACTTCTCGTCAATCCGTGAAGACTTTTGTGCGCCTTGTCGTCGCTCGGACGTTCAACCTTCAGAACGCCTGCCTCCTGCTTTATTATCATATCACCGTGAAGCCGGCGGCTGAGAGTACCCTTCGGACCCTTGACCGTAACAACATTTCCCTCGGCGACATCAACTGTTACTCCGGCGGGAACGGTGATAGGCATTCTTCCTATTCTTGACATATTTTCACCACCTAATTCTTTTTACTACCAAACGATAGCAAGAACTTCGCCGCCTATTTTTTCAGCTCTTGCCTTTTTATCTGTCATAACGCCCTTGGACGTTGAAACGATTGCTATACCGAGTCCCTTATAAACGGAAGGAACCTCGTCCTTGCCGGCATATACTCTGAGGCCGGGCTTGGAAACTCTCTTAAGGCCGGAAATAACCTTTTCGTTATTTGCGCTGTACTTAAGAGTGATATGAATCATTCCCTGCTTTCCGTCGTCCACTATATCATAAGCCTTGATGTATCCTTCCTCAAGAAGAATCTGCGCTATAGCCTTCTTCATATTGGAAACGGGAACGTCAACAGCCTTGTGCTTCGCTGAATTTGCGTTACGGATTCTCGTAAGCATATCTGCGATAGGATCTGTGATTTGCATGAGTAAACCTCCTTTTCCAAAAGCTTATTTTTACCAGCTTGCCTTCTTAACGCCGGGGATCTGACCCTTATATGCCAGTTCTCTGAAGCAGATACGGCATACGCCGTACTTGCGCAGATACGCATGAGGTCTGCCGCAGATTTTGCACCTGTTGTAAGCGCGAGTGCTGTACTTGGGTGTTCTCTGCTGCTTTAAAACCATAGATTTCTTTGCCATTCTTTATTACCTCCTTAGCCTTTGGTAAAGGGCGCGCCGAGAAGTGTAAGCAGTTCCCGACCCTCTTCGTCTGTTTTAGCCGTGGTAACGAATACGATATCCATACCCCTTATCTTGTCTATTTTATCATAGTCGATTTCGGGGAAAATGAGCTGTTCCTTGACGCCCAGAGAGTAGTTGCCTCTGCCGTCGAAGGCGTTGGGATTGATACCTCTGAAGTCGCGCACTCGGGGAAGGGCAACATTGAAGAGACGGTCGATAAATTCATACATCTTTTCGCCTCTGAGCGTAACCTTAACGCCGATGTTCATGCCTTCACGTATCTTGAAGTTGGCCACGCTCTTTTTAGCCTTTGTTACTATGGGCTTCTGGCCGGTTATTTTAGCAAGGTCGCCGGCGGCCGCGTCGATAACCTTGGGGTTATCCTTGGCTTCGCCCAGACCGATGTTTATAACTACCTTCTCAATCTTAGGAATCTGCATTGTGCTCTTATAGTTAAACTTCTTGAAAAGAGCGGGCGCAACTTCCTGTGTGTAGAGAGTTTTTATTGTAGACATTTAAGTTGCCTCCTTTCTTACTTTTCGAAGTTTTCGCCGCACTTCTTGCAGACACGAACCTTACTGCCGTCGCTGAGGACAGCGTATCCGATGCGGGTAGGCTTCTGGCACTTGTCGCAGATATGCATAACGTTTGCGGCGCTGATGGGAGCCTCCTGATGGATAATGCCGCCTATATCTCCCTGCTTGCGGGGCTTCTTATGCTTTGTAGCCATATTTACGCCCTCAACGATAACACGGTTTTTCTCGGTGTCAACGCTGAGTACCTTGCCCTTCTTGCTCTTATCATTGCCCGCGATAACCATAACGGTATCGCCCTTTTTAATGTGAATGTTCTTACTCATTGCCTTACCTCCCATTAGAGAACCTCGGGAGCAAGAGAGAGTATCTTCATGTATTCATGGTCCCTCAATTCTCTCGCAACCGGTCCAAATATACGGGTGCCTCTGGGGTTTTTATCGTCTCTTATTATAACTGCGGCATTTTCGTCGAACTTAATATATGTGCCGTCGGCTCTGCGCACACCGGTTTGGCTGCGCACGATAACCGCCTTGACAACTTCGCCCTTCTTTACCATACCGCCGGGAGCTGCCTTCTTTACGGAAGCAACTATAACATCACCAATATTGCCATATCTTCTAAGGGAGCCGCCCATGACGCGTATGCACATAAGCTCTTTAGCGCCTGTGTTGTCGGCAACCTTCAACAGAGTCTGCTGTTGGATCATGTATCATTCACTCCTTCTTAAATGGGAAAGCCTTATTTCGCCTTCTCCACGATTTCTACAAGTCTCCATCTCTTATCGCGGCTGAGCGGACGGGTTTCCATAACCTTAACGCGGTCGCCCACGCCGCAGGTATTGTTTTCGTCGTGCGCCTTGATTTTAACGGTTCTTTTTACAACCTTACCATAGAGAGGGTGTTTAACGCTGTCTTGAATTGCGACAACAATTGTTTTGTCCATTTTGTCACTTACAACTTTACCGATTCTTACCTTACGATAATTTCTTTCGGACATTATATTTCCTCCTTTCTATGTTCAGCGTCCCGCTTCGATTTCTCTTTCGCGAATAACCGTGTTGACCTTGGCGATGTCCTTCTTGGTGAGGGATATTTTCAAGGGGTTTTCAAGCTGGTTTGTCGCGTGCTGAAATCTCAGATTGAACAGCTCTTTTTTAAGGTCTGCAAGCTTCGCCTGTAATTCTTCCGCGCTCAAATCGCGAATTTCGTTAATTTTCATTAGCTTCAGCCTCCGTTTCCTGATTCTCCTTGGCAACGAATTTGCACTTAACGGGGAGCTTGTGCATGGCAAGACGGAGCGCCTCGCGGGCAACATCTTCATCCACGCCGCCTATTTCAAACATTACCCTGCCGGGCTTTACAACCGCAACCCAATATTCGGGAGAGCCCTTACCGCTACCCATTCGGGTTTCGGCAGGCTTCTCGGTGATGGGCTTGTCGGGGAAAATTTTAATCCATACCTGACCGCCGCGCTTTGTGTAACGCGTCATGGCAATACGGGCGGCTTCAATCTGGTTGCTTGTTATCCAAGCCGGCTCCAGCGCCTGAAGACCGTAATCGCCGTAGGTAACGGTATTGCCGCGTGTCGCCTTGCCTGTCATGCGGCCGCGGAACTGCTTTCTGTGTTTAACTCTTTTGGGCATTAACATTATTTGCGTCCCCCTTCCTGAGTCTTGGGCTTTCTGCTCTCGGGAAGAATCTCGCCCTTGTAGATCCAAACCTTGCAGCCTATTTTGCCGTAGGTTGTGTTTGCTTCCGCAAAGCCGTAATCAATGTCGGCACGGAGCGTCTGCAGGGGAATCGTACCCTCATGGTACTGTTCGACTCTCGCGATTTCCGCGCCGCCCAGACGACCGGAGCACATTGTCTTTATACCCTTTGCGCCGAATCTCATGCTGCCTCTCATGGCGCCCTTCATAGCGCGGCGGAACGACACTCTCTTTTCAAGCTGAGCCGCGATTCCTTCGGCAACAAGCTGAGCGCTGAGCTCGGGCTGCTTAACCTCCGCGATGTTTATATATACCTGCTTATCCGTAAGCTTGGAAACCTCGCCCTTAAGCTTATCGATGTTCTCCCCCTTGGGGCCTATGACAAGACCGGGCTTGGCGGTATGAACGGTGATACGGATGGTATTTGCCTTCTTTTCGATTTCGATTTTGGGAACGCCTACTGCGTAAAGCTTTTTCTTAAGGAACTCGCGGATTTTGTAATCCTCAACGAGATTGTCGCCGAAGCTGCTGTGTGCGGCGTACCATCTGGAGTCCCAATCCTTGATAATGCCAACTCTTATACCATGGGGATTAACTTTCTGACCCATAATCTTACGCCTCCTTTACTCTTTCTCTTTAACAACGATTGTAATGTGACTTGTTCTCTTCATAATGCGAAACGCTCTGCCCTGCGCTCTGGGACGGATTCTCTTGAGTGTGGGGCCTTCGTTCGCGTAAATTTCGGATATATAAAGATTGTCCCTGCTCATGCCGAAGTTGTTTTCGGCGTTAGCAACGGCGCTTCCAAGAAGCTTTATCAGCAGCTCGCTCGCGGCCTTGGGTGTATTATAAAGGATACCCATAGCTTCGCCAACGGGCTTGTTTCTGATAAGGTCATTTACAATGTTGACTTTTCTGGGGGAAATGCGCGCATAGCGCAAAACCGCCCTGGCTTCCTTTCTAGCCTCCATTATGTTTGTCCTCCTTACTTAAATTAGCTCTTACTTGGAGCTCTTTGCGCCCTGATGGCCTTTAAAGGTTCTTGTGGGAGCGAACTCGCCAAGCTTATGTCCCACCATATCCTCGGTTACATATACGGGGACGTGCTTGCGCCCGTCGTGAACTGCGATTGTGTGGCCGACAAATTCAGGGAATATGGTGGAGCTGCGGGACCAAGTTTTGAGAACTCTTTTTTCCCCCGCTTCATTCATTGCTTCTATTCTTGCCAAAAGCTTGGGTTCCACGAAGGGACCCTTCTTCAAAGATCTGCTCATACTCTCATTCCTTTCTTAAGCCTGCTTACTTCTGCTTGCGGCTCTTAACGATAAACTTATTGGAGGCCTTTTTATGCTTTCTTGTCTTAAGACCGAGAGCGGGCTTGCCCCAAGGAGTAACAGGAGAAGGCATACCTACGGGCGACTTGCCTTCACCGCCGCCGTGCGGATGGTCGTTGGGGTTCATAACAACGCCGCGGACGGTGGGTCTCCAGCCCATGTGACGGCGGCGGCCTGCGCTGCCGAGAGAAATATTCTCGTGGTCAAGGTTGCCCACCTGACCTACCGTAGCCATACATACAAGGCTTATCATGCGAACCTCGCCGCTGGGGAGACGAACCTGAGCGTAATTGCCTTCCTTAGCCATAAGCTGAGCGCTGTTGCCGGCCGCTCTTACAAGCTGGCCGCCCTTGCCGGGCTGAAGCTCGATGTTGTGGATTATTGTACCGACGGGGATAGCGCTGAGGGGAAGGGCATTGCCGGGACGGATGTCCGCGTGTTCGCCGTTTTCGATAACGTCGCCGACCTTAAGGCCGTTGGGCGCGATTATATACTTCTTCTCGCCGTCCTCGTACTGAACAAGAGCGATGTTCGCGCTTCTGTTGGGATCGTACTCTATTGTAAGAACGGTTGCGCTGCCGATTTTGTTGCGCTTGAAGTCGATAACTCTGTATTTTCTTTTAACGCCGCCGCCGCGATGACGAACGGTGATTCTGCCGTAGGAATTCCTGCCGGCCTTGGACTTAAGAGGTTCAAGGAGAGAACGCTCGGGGGTTGTGCAGGTGATTTCCTCGAAGGTGGAAACCGTCATGCCTCTGCGAGCGGGAGAGGTCGGTTTATATTTCTTTATTGCCATTTGTTTTCACTCCTTCTCTTATTACATTAAGCCGTCGAAGAACTCGATTGTCTTGCTGTCTTCCTTAAGCTTTACAACAGCCTTTTTCCAGTCGGGTCTTTTGCCGGAATTAGCGCCCATGCGCTTAATTTTGCCGAGAACGCGCATTGTGGTTACTTTTTCAACCTTAACGCCGAAAATTTCCTCGATTGCGTTCTTTATTTCGATTTTATTGGCCTCTTTAGCAACCTCGAAGGTGTACTTTCTGTCGGCCATCTGATTCATTGAATGTTCTGTGATTATAGGTCTTTTAACAACTTCATAGGTATTCATTATGCATATACCTCCTCAAGCTTTTGGAGGGCGTCCTTAGCGAGTACCAGCTTATCGTGGGCAAGTATCGCGTATACGTTCAGCATACCGACATAGGAAGCGTCAACGCCTTCAATGTTTCTTGCGGAAAGATACACGTTCTTTTCCATATCCGCGGTAACGATAAGAGCCTTTTCACTTACCTCCATAGCCTCAAGCATGGAAGCGATTGTCTTTGTCTTAATCTCGTCCATTTTAAGAGCGTCAACAACGAGAACGTCGCTGTCCGCGGCCTTGCTGCTGAGAGCGCTTACCATGGCGAGCCTCTTAACCTTCTTGTTAAGACTGTAGGAATAATCTCTGGGCTTGGGACCGAGCGCTACGCCGCCCTTAGTCCACTGAGGAGCTCTTGTGGAGCCCTGTCTTGCGCGGCCCGTACCCTTCTGTCTGAAGGGCTTCTTGCCGCCGCCCTTGACCTCTGTGCGGGTCTTGGTGCTTTGTGTACCCTGTCTTTGGTTGGCAAGATAGTTGACAACCGTGTCGTGAAGAACGCTGTTGTTTACCTCGGCGCCGAAAATTGCCGCGTTAAGCTCAACCTCGCCGACCTTGCCGCCCTGCATATTATATAATGCTGCTGTAGGCATTTATAAGCATCTCCTTTCCGTATTAGGCTTACGCCTTTACTGTATTCTTTATTACTACGATTCCGCCCTTTGCGCCGGGAACGGCGCCTCTTACAAGGATAAGGTTTCTTTCCGTGTCAACTCGTACAACGTCCAGATTCTGAACGGTAACCTTTTCCGCGCCCATGTGGCCGGCAAGCTTCTTGCCCTTCATAACTCTCGAAGGCGTGGAGCACGCGCCCAAAGAGCCGGGGTGACGATGAACCGGGCCTGTACCGTGAGTTTCCTTAAGGCGGTGGAAGCCCCAGCGCTTAATAACGCCGGCGTAGCCCTTGCCCTTGCTCGTACCCGTAACGTCAACCTTGTCGCCTTCCGCGAAAACGTCGCACTTGATTTCGTCGCCAAGGTTAAGAGCGCTTACGTCGTCAAGACGGAACTCCTTAAGAACCTTGCGCACGCTTACGCCGCTCTTCTTGAAGTGGCCCATCTCGGCCTTGTTGGAATGTTTTTCCTTCTTTTCGCCGAAGCCCACCTGAACGGCTTCGTAACCGTCGATTTCAACGGTTTTCTTCTGAATTACGGGGCAGGGACCGGCTTCAATAACAGTAACCGGAACTACTTTGCCTGCGGCGTCGAAGATTTGCGTCATGCCAATCTTCTTGCCAATGATTGCCTTCTGCATAAAATTTGTCCTCCTTAATATGGTTATTGGTTGACCCTGCGGCCAACATTACCTAAGCCCAAACCTTGGCGCTCTCTTACTTGTTTTTCTTGTCGATGAGCTTAACATCAATGCTCACGCCGGCGGGAACGTCCAGCTTGCCGAGAGCTTCCATTGTTTTGGGAGTGGGGTTGAGAATGTCGATCAATCTCTTATGAGTTCTCTGCTCGAACTGCTCGCGGCTGTCCTTATACTTATGAACGGCGCGGAGGATTGTAACGATTTCCTTCTCGGTAGGAAGAGGGATGGGACCGGAAACCGTAGAGCCTGTTCTCTTGGCTGTTTCCACAATTTTTTCTGCGGACTGGTCAAGAAGAACGTGGTCGTAACCCTTAATCCTGATTCTCATTTTTTGCTTTGCTGCCATACATGTGCCTCCTAAATATAAATAGTATTTGTGACTCATGCGGCTCCTGTACATGGTGCCGGGTGTTTCACCCTTTCCCATACTAAAACCCGGAGCACTGCTTCCGGGTACACATGAAGATGGGCGCGGAGAGCCTCGGCCCTCCAACGTCGAATTCTTTCGACAAACGCAAAGCTTTATCATGTTGTACAGTGACTGCCGCCCGGCTTCGCGAGCCGGACATTCTCCACGGAAAAACCCGAGTCAAGCTCGGCAACCTCCCGCTTCTTCGTATGTCATGTCACAGCGTTAATATTATACACAAATATTATCCCGATTGCAAGCGGTTTGAAAAAAAAATTTACATTTTTTTCATTTTCGTAAAAACTGCACAAAATTTTCATGTAAAATTTGCCGATTATGCGCATAACGCTTTATTTTATATGACGTTTTCGTAAGAGGCGTCGTTTTCGCCGCGGTAAAATATACAAAAAAGCGCAAAAAAACGAGGCGCAATCCCCCGCTCGCGCCGAGCTTGGCCGCGCCCCGTTCGTTATACGGCTTTCGCGCTTGACGCGGGATTCGTCAAGCGCGAATCGTTTTTGCATCATTCTTCATCAATAGCCTTGAGCAGACGGTAAAGCATTGCGCAGGCCTCTCCCCTTGTAGATTGCTTCTTCGGCAGAAAAAGAGACTGCTCGGTGCCGTTAACCATGCCGACGCCGATGCCGCAAGCCACATAATCCTCCGCCCACGGGGAAATATCGCCGTGGTCATAAAAACGGTTAATCGACGATTTTTCGGCTTTCAGCCCCATAGCCTCATAGACCCTCATAATAATCGCTGTCATTTCCTCTCTTGTAAGGAACCCGTCGGGAGAAAACGCGCTTTCGGATGTTCCGTTTATAATTCCCAAGGCGTTGAGGGCGGCAACGCTTTCATAGTACCACGCGCCGGAGGGGACATCCTCAAAGGAGCAGCTTCCGCCTTTGGCTTGGAACGCCCGGCAAACGAGGGCGGCAAACTCCGCTCTTGTGATTTTATCGTCAGGGCAAAACTCATAAGATGTTTTGCCGTTTACAACTCCGGAATTGTACAGCGGCAGCACATACTCCGCCGACCAGTGTTCCATATCCGTAAACGGAGCATCGGTTTCCTCCGACAGCGTCACAGGCGAAAGCGTCGGCTTTTCTTTGACCGCAGACTCCGTTCGGTCAGGCTTTTCCTCGTTTTCCTCCGACTGAGAGTATTGTATTTCGCCAATTGATACGGGAACGCTTTGCAGAGGCGTTCCGCTTAGTCCCGTAACGGCGCATATGGGAGTCACCTCAAAATACACATATTTCCCCACAAGCTCCGCAGGCACCTTGAATTCCAAGCCGCTGCCCATATGCTTCGGCTCGCCGCCGGCCTCCATACCGTACCAGCTTATGGCGCAGGCCGACGAATCAAAGCTGTCGTCCATATTGTTAAAAAACGTAAATTGAGCCGTAAGAGTAGCCCCGGACTCCGCCAAGCCCGATATTGTAAGAGCCGATACCGACACGATGGAGCGGAAAAGCTCGATATTATCCAACGATAGATCCACCTCGCCGCCGTCCGCCGAGGTTATATACAGCGCCAAACGCCCCACAAGCTCATAATCCGTCTGGAAAAGCTCAAATATTTGTTCGGTTTCAAGCTCCGATTGCACCAGCGGAATATTTTCACCGTCGGTTTTTTCCAAAAACGCGGTAACAACGCAGTTTCTCTCGCCCAAAACATCGCCTCTGAAAGCATAAGGGAGTCCCGGATACAGGTGCATATATGAATTATTCAGCACAACGGCGTAATTTTCCCGAGAGGTAATATGCATAAAGCGGCTGTCGCCGTCCTCTATTTTTAACGCCGCCGGAGCCGCCGCCGCCCACCACTGACCGGCGCTTTTTTCCTCAAAGCCTCCGTCGCCGATAAAGCTGTGGCTCAAGGTAAAAACCAGCGAGCCTTCAATATTGGAATTGCCCCTTGACACGGCGTATATTTCATAGTCGCCCTCAACCGCGTCCGGAGAGACGGTTATGCTTCCGTTTTCCAGTTCTACGCCTTTTCCCTCGGGATAAAGCCTTACATTACAGCGGTCGCTCAAAATTTCCCCCGCCTGATCTCTGATATAGGCATTGAAGGGATAGCTTGTGACCGTATCGGGAAGGGCGATATTTCCGGGAGCGTGCAGCGTTATATATGTTTCGTCCGGAAGTTCCGGAGCAAGAGTCATTTTGCTGACGGTAACGGCTCCAGGCTCGGAGGTGACAAAATTTACGCTGAAATCGTAAACTCCGCTTGCCTCGGGAGTAAACGCCGCGATAACCTCGGTTTCGCTGCCCGAAGAAACATCGAGAATGTCTATCGTCACCTGCCCGTCAAGGGAAAGGGCGATATTTCGGGAATATATCGAGGAATCCGTGCCGCCGTCAACCTTTACGTAGGCCCGCAAAACATACATAACATTTTCCATAAGCATTAGGGAATACGTCGGGCGAACCGTACCCATATAGCCGTAATCGCAGGGAGTTTCCGTAAAAATCGTCATATGTCCGGAACCTAACTCATAGGCCTCGTCAACGCTCCAATACTCATCCGCCATGGAAAAATCGGAATTTTTCAGCATATTTCGCGTAAGGGTAATTTCCGCGCTAACCTCCCCCAAGGCCATATATTCCGGAGGAGTATATACAAGCACAAACGCCGAATTGTCGGGGCAGCCCTCGCCGACGGTTACCGTATTTGAATTTTCGTCGAAGCTCACTCCGGCCGGAAGATTTTCCGCCCTTATTGTTGAAATTTCCGGCAAAAGGTTTATAATTTCCCCCTGTGAGGTAGCCGCCCCCACTCCGTAACGGGTGCTGACGCTGCCGGCGGCCGGAATATTAAGCTCCCGCGGGCCGATAATCGTTCCGCTTTCCGGTTCTATATCGATTGTTTCTATTTTTATGTCGTCCAGAAGAAAGCCGACGTCCGTCAAGCCGTGCTTCAGTTCGATGCTGAAGCTGTAATCGGCGGTCTTTGGCGCCACAAAAAGCTCTTCGACCTGAGTCCATCTGTCGGCTATGTTGTCAAATTCAAAGACAATATTATCCCGTCCTTCCCCGAAGCGGATGGACGAAAGCTGCCCTCCGGAGCCTTCCGCCCCCGGATTCACAACCGAAAAGGACAGCCTGTATATTTTTCCTTCTTCAAGACTGACGGTTCGCATATAGGAAAGCATATGCGATATTTTGCCGTTTTCCTCCTGACCGTAGCAGTTGTTTACCGCGCAGGCGAAATCCCCGTCGTAAGCCGAAGCATCGTCCATGACAGCGCCGTACCACGCCTCAAAATCCTCCGGATTTTCAAAGGAAGTGCCGAAAATAACCGTTTCGTCGGCGCAGACAGGCATTATAAGCATGAAGGAAAAAAACAGCAGCGATATAATAAATCTGCGCATAACGAGTCTCCTTTCTCGGAAAGAGCTTAAAACAATTGTACCTAAAATGATTATATCATAACCGAAAATGTTTGTCAACATTCGAAAGGACTATAAGCATAGCGGTTTTTAAGCAAATTCACAAAAAATTTACTTAAAATACTGATACAGGCAGCACTTCAACATTCCGTTGTACAGCTTCCGCCGCTTGTCAGCCCTTCTGCCGAAGAATTTTTCAAATTCCTCGTGGCCGGTAAGGATAAGCTTTGCCGCCTGAGGATAACGGGCGAACTTGATTCCCATCCTTTTATAAAGCTCTTCGCAGCTCTTTTTATCCATAAGCCTTTCCCCGTAGGGAGGATTGCACATAACAATACCCTTTTCGGAAAATTCGTAAGCCTTGGCCATATCGCACACTCTGAAGGAAATATATTTCTCCACTCCGGCTCGGCGTGCGTTGGACTTTGCGATTTCCACCGCCTTGGGGTCAATGTCCGACGCGTATATTTTCGGAGAAGCGGACTTATCCTCGTTTTCCGCGGCTTCCTGCCGGGCGTCGGCCCAAAGTCGGCTGTCCATGCACTTCCACCCCTCCGCCGAAAAGCTTCTTTTTCTGCCGGGAGCCAGCTTAAGGGCGTACATAGCCGCCTCAATAGGTATGGTTCCGCTTCCGCAGAAGGGATCCGCAAAGGGCCGATCTCCCCTCCACCGGCTTATGTCTATCATGGAAAAGGCCAGCGTTTCCCTCATGGGAGCGAGAACTCCCTCCGTCCTGTATCCCCGCTTATACAGGGGATTTCCGCTGGTATCAAGATATACGCGGCAGATGTTGTTCATCAGGTAAAAGCGCACCGCGAACCTTGCGCCGCACTCCTCAAAGCGCTGGCGCCCGTAATGCTCCGAAAGCCGACGCACTACGGCCTTTTTCACAATGCTCTGGCAGGCCGGAACGCTACTTAGGCGGGATTTTAAGCTGCTGCCCGTAACGGGGAAGCAGTCCTCCTCCCCAATAAGCTCCTCCCACGGCAGCTTATACACTCCCTGAAACAGCTCCTCGAAAACCACCGCTTCAAACTCCGCCATTTTGATAAGGACTCTTTCTCCGCAGCGGAGATTTACGTTAAGCAGCGCCACCGCCTCCCAGTCTCCCGAAAGAGTCACTCTTCCGTCGGTGACGCTGTCCGTTTCGTACCCAAGCTCCCGCGCCTCGTGAGCCACAATGGACTCCGTGCCGAAAAATGTGGGGACTGTTATCTGAAATCTGTTCATAATTTTTCTCCATACCTCTAATTTACAAGATCGTGTATCCATTTGCCGCTTCTGAGCCTTAAGATTACTGCTACGCACTTAACGGCCTCCTCCACGTAGCTGAAGCCCAGCACTACCGGAGCCGGAAGCCTGAGCGCAAGCCCCGTAATCAGCACCAGCGGCACTCCCACAAGCCAAACTCCCCCTACGTCGCATATCATGCAGAACACCGTATCGCCGCCGCTGCGCATGGTTCCCACTATTGCCAGCAGAGAATAGGCCTTCGTTATCATAAAGCAGCCGCATATCCTCAGCATGAGTACGCACATTTCCCTTGTTTCGGGAGTCATTTTGAAAAATCCGGCTATAAGTGGAGCGACCAAAATCAGTACCGCTCCTATTATAACGCCCTGAACGGTAGCCGCCTTCTGGAAAAACGCGGCCTTGCTTCGGGCTTCCTCCCGCCTTTGAGCGCCCACCTCCTTGCCGGTAATAACCCCGGCGGCGGTAGCGGTGCCGAAAACCGTGGCGAAAAGCATATTTTCCACCGTACCAACAATGCTGTATGCCGCCGCCGGACCGCTGCCCATTCTCGCCATTACCGCGCCGTACACCGTCACGCCTATACCCCATAGGGATTCGTTGAAAAATACGGGGAGGCTTGCCCTTAGGTAGCCTTTAAGGAAGCCCGAAGGGAAATCATAGGTTTCCCTGAGATGGCCGAAAAACATTTTCCAGTGTTTCCTTCCGCCGAAAAGCACCACCAAAAACTCGCATACTCTCGCTGTTACAGTGCCTATTGCCGCGCCCTTCACTCCCAAAGCGGGAAGTCCCAGCTTGCCGAAAATAAGCACATAATTCATCCCGGCGTTTACCGCCAGAGAAACAACGCTCCCCCAAAGAGCCGTCTGAGGCTTTTCCACGGCTTTAAGTCCGGCTCCCATAATAAAGCTTACGCCGAAAAACAGATAGCTGAAAGCCGACAGCTTAAGATAATCGCAGCCGTATGCCATTATTTCCCTGTCCCATCCCGTCAGCAGCCCCATAAGAGGGCCGGACAAAAGGACGGCTCCCACGGTAAATATCGACGCAAGACCCACCGCCAGCGTCATGCCTACGCTCATAACATTCTTAATTCCCTTAATGTCTTTTTTGCCCCAGAATTGGGAGAAAAACACGATAGCGCCGCTGCACACCCCGAACATCATCAGGTTGTACACAAAAAACACCTTGTTTGCCATTGACACTCCCGCCAAAGGCACCTCTCCAAGAGAGCCTATCATAAGGTTGTCCAGCAGGTTTACGCTGCTTGTAACAAGATTTTGCAGCGTAAGGGGAATTACCATTG
The DNA here is from genome assembly GCA_964551215.1 of uncultured Oscillospiraceae bacterium. GTDB lineage: Bacteria > Bacillota > Clostridia > UMGS1883 > UMGS1883 > JAFLUQ01. The sequence continues at coordinate 31,065 of CAZKBV010000004.1, forward strand.
CGATATATATTTTTAAAGCCTCTTTGCTTATTTTCATCGTATACACCTCATTTTGATATATTATCACAGATAAAGGAAAAAAGCAATACGGATTTTATTTTATTGCTTTGCGCGGTGCATTTTCGGCCTTAACCGTTCATAAACTGAAGCGTAGGAGGAATCATAATGTCCGCTGTCAGAAAATTTACCGTAGGTTTGCTGTTAAAAGCCCTGATATGCCTTGCGCTGCTGCTTTTTGTATGGATTTTTTACAAAGCCGCGCCGCAGTATTTTTCAGTGTTCAGGCAAAAGCTTTTTTATCCCGTTGACCTTGGAGAAATCTTCAGAGAGCTTAAAGCGCTGGGAAGGTGCGTGCTTCCCTTTTGAAGTTTAAAATACATCCGGCGGCGGTTTTCATAATCGCCTTTTTTATTTGGAACCGCTTTTTTGCCGAGCTTCTTTTAAGCGTGTTTCTCCACGAATGCGGCCACGCGGCGGCGGCGTTTCTCGCCGGAAAAAGGGGCATGGTTTTCAGCCTTTCCCCTATGGGGTTTTCCCTTTACGCCGGTGAAATCGAAGGAAGGCTTAAGGGACTTTTTATCCTCGGCGCGGGCCCCCTTGTAAGTCTGTTGCTTATTCCCTTTCTGTCACCCCAAACCTTATGGGTGCTTGTTTTCAACCTTTTCCCCGTCCTGCCCTTGGACGGCGGAAGAATAGCGGCGCTTCTTTTCGGAGAAGCCGCCGCAAGGCTTTTGGGAGGATACGCTCTGCTTTTTGTTTTGCTGTTCGGCGCTTTGCACAGCCTTCCTCCCGTAGGGCCGGCAATAATGCTGATTCTTTTCCGCCGCCATGAAATGTCCGCGCGGTACGAAAAAATCAAACGCACCGCCGATTTTTTGCGGGATTTGTATTGATTTCCAAGGCAACGAAAATAATTTCTTCTTTTAAACTATTGAAAAAAAGCCCGAGCCGTGGTAAAATATATTAAAATAAAAATTAATTATTCAAATATACATTGAGAGGAAAAAGCTATGAGCACAGTAAACATAGACCGACTTTTAAAACGAGTTCAGAAGCCGACCCGATACAGCGGCGGCGAACTTAACAGCGTTATCAAAAATCCCGAGGATGTAAGCATCCGCTACGCCTTTGTTTTTCCGGATACCTACGAGGTGGGAATGAGCCATCTCGGAATAAAAATCCTGTATCACTGCCTTAACCTCCGTCCCGACACCTACTGCGAAAGGGTGTTCGCTCCGTGGATAGATATGGAGGAGGAAATGCGCAAGGAAAACGTCCCCCTGTTTTCCATCGAAACCCGCACCCCTGTTAAGGAATTTGACTTTGTGGGCGTGACGCTTCAATATGAAATGTGCTACACAAATGTGCTTAATATGCTGGATATGGCGGGGATTCCCCTGCGCTCCAAGGACAGGAAGGAGGGCGACCCCTTCGTAAACGCCGGCGGCCCCTGCGCCTATAATCCGGAGCCTATGGCGGAAATATTCGACTTTTTCACTATGGGCGAGGGCGAAGAGGTTATCGACCAGCTTATGGACGCCTACATGGAATGGAAGGCCGAGGGAGGCAAGCGCATTGACTACCTTAAAAAGATAGCCAAAATCGAAGGCATCTATGTTCCCTGTCTTTACGATGTGGAATACAACCCCGACGGCACCCTTAAATCTATGACTCCCAACTGCCCCGAAGCGTCGCCCAAGGTCAAAAAACGCATAATCGAGGATCTGGACAGTGTTATTTTTCCCGAAAAATTCATAGTACCATTCATGGATATTGTCCACGACCGCGTGAGCCTTGAGGTTTTTCGGGGCTGTATAAGGGGCTGCCGATTTTGCCAAGCCGGCATGATATACCGTCCCGTACGGGAAAAATCCCCCGACCGTCTGGTTGACGACGCGAAGCGGCTGTTAAGCTCCACGGGCTACGAGGAAATAAGTCTTTCAAGCCTTTCAACCAGCGATTATACATGCTTTGAGGAGCTTGCGGACAGGCTTCTGGAGCTGACCGAAAAGGAAAAGGTGGGGCTTTCCCTCCCCTCCCTGAGAGTTGACAACTTCAGTCTCGGTCTTATGGAGAGGGTGCAGAAGGTGCGCAAAAGCGGTCTTACCTTCGCTCCGGAGGCCGGAAGCCAGAGAATGAGAGACGTCATCAACAAAAACGTCCGCGAGGAAGATCTCATCCGCAGTGTATCCATGGCCTTTGACGGAGGGTGGTCAACCGTTAAGCTTTACTTCATGATGGGACTGCCCTACGAAACCGATGAGGATATCGCCGGAATCGCCCGCCTTGCGGAAAAGGTTGTGGACTGCTACTATTCCTCCGAAAAAACAAACAAAAGGCGCGCGCCTTCCGTAAACCTCAGCGTTGCCGGATTTGTACCCAAGCCCTTCACTCCTTTCCAGTGGGCAAGGCAGAATACAGTTGAAGAGCTTCACCGCAAACAGCTTTTCCTTAAGGACGAGATACACAGCCGCCGCGTAAAGTACAGCTACCATCAAAGCGACGTAAGCGTCCTTGAAGGCGTATTTGCCAGAGGTGACAGAAAGCTTAACGACGTGCTTATCCGCGCCTTTGAGCTGGGCTGTAAGCTGGACAGCTGGAGCGAATGTTTCAGTATGGACAAGTGGAGGCAGGCCTTTGACGACTGCGGCGTCAGCATGGAATTTTATACCCGCGAGCGGAGCTATGACGAGCTGTTCCCGTGGGATTTTGTGGATATCGGCGTAACCAAGGAATTTATGATGTCGGAAAACGAAAAGGCAAAGCAGGCCGCCGTAACTCCCCACTGCCGCTTAAAGTGCAGCGGCTGCGGGGCCAACACCCTCTGCGAGGGGAACAAGTGCAGCGTCTATAAAGAAAAAAACAGCCTAACGGCTGTCAAAAAATTCAGGGAAACGGAAGGGGCGGAAAGCAATGTGTGATTACTACCTTATATACGAAAAAACCGACAACGCCAAGTACATTTCCCATCTTGACTTTGTCCGCGCCTATAACCGCACCATGCGCCGGGCAAGGCTGCCGGTGGCGTTTTCCGAGGGCTTCAATCCCCATCCGCTGCTGAGCTTCGCCCTTCCCCTTTCCGTAGGCTATACGAGCCAATGCGAGCTTTTGGAGTTTAGGCTCACCGAGGAGCTTCCCCCCGAAGAAATAAAAGAACGGATAAACGCCGTAATACCTATGGGAATTAAGATTCTTTCCGTACACAAGGGCAAAAGCGCCATGAAAACCCTGCGTTACGCCCTTTACCGTGTCACTCCCGAAAATATGCCCGAATCCGTCGAAGATTTTATGTCTATGGAAACCATAGTAATAGACAAAAAGACCAAAAGCGGCATAAAGGATACGGATATCAGAAAAGACATTATTGAAATACGCCCTCAAAGCGGCTGTATGCTAATGACGCTGAGCGCCGGAAGCGAAAAAAACCTAAAGCCCGACGTGGTAATTAAGGCTATGAACAAATATATCCCCGACTATGACAGCGGCGACTGCGAATATCACCGCGTTGCCATATACGACGGGGATATGAACGAGATAAAATAGATTTATCGTATTTTGTATAGCTTCACATTCTTTATTACACCCAGCCGCATGGCCTCCTCGTGGGTTTCCACAGGCATATCAATGCGGTGGAGCCTTTCCAGCGCGGAGCCTGTGTCTTGGATAACAAGATTATCGCTGCTGCCGTCGGGGTAAACAGCCAGCACCTTTGTTCCCACGGGATATTTCTTAATTACCGAGGCCGGTACGGCAACGGAGCGGCCCGGCTGAAGCTTATCCCCATTGCAGCCGTAGGCGGAATTTCCGCATATGTGATAGCCCGAACGCTGTTCAAGGCAGTAATGGCTCATGTCGAATTCACCTATGTAATCTCCCTTTCCCGGCAGGGCGCACTTAACCGCCACTACGGAAACCGCCGCCGCAAGAGTGCCGAGAATAAGCCTTTTTCTGAAAATTTTACCGCTGTCCATCCGCTATCCCCTCTATAAAAAATATTTTTGAATTGTTAATAAATAAAGCTTCATATCTTGCTTGTAAATCGTCAAACTTTGAATCTAATTCACTATCAGAACGAAGTTCTTCAGGTAGAAGAGGATATACCAATTCATCTTCTTCATCATATAACCATATTATATAACCATACCGTATAACAACCGTAATCTATCATAATTCTAATTTTTCTAATCATAATTAGTCTCCTTTATTTACTCGGATTAGCGCCGGAAATATATTCGGGATTGTCTCACAGATGATATAATTGTATTACCTAAATTTTAAAAATATCTACATTTGTTGCTTGAATTTTAATTGTATAATGCTCATCATTGAAATCATCTAACGTATTGATAATCATAATATCATTTTCAACTTTCGCGTCAATAATACTAAAATAATCAACTTTACCAACTATATCACAACTATCGAAGTAAGAAACATCAGTAAAAACAAGTTCTATCATTCCCGTTTCAGCTTCATCTTTCTTGTGGGTGTTCTAAAGCCACAAAATTCTACTTCAATATTGACAGTAGTACCGTTGTGAGTTATTTTGGTTATCAAGCTATCATGAAGATAATATTCTTCAATAAAAATATTCTTCAATAAATTTTTGAATTATCATAATTTTATATTCTCCTATTGCGGTAAAATACAGATAACTTTCAGGGGTTTCCCAACGGACATTTTACCGCGGTTTTATTTACAGCTTAAACGTAAGAGTTATGCTTGTACCCTTGTTTTCCTCGCTTTCCAGCTTTATTTCCGCGCCATGAAGAATGGCTCCGTGCTTTACGATGGAAAGCCCCAGCCCCGTTCCGCCGATAGCCTTGGAGTGGCTTTTATCCACCCGGTAAAACCGCTCGAAAATCCGGCTCTGCTCGGCAAAGGGAATCCCGATGCCCGTATCACGGACGGTGACGGACGCATAATTTCGGGAGCTGCTTATGATGACGTCCGCAAAGCCGCCCTCTTTATTGTATTTTACGGCGTTGTCGCAAAGATTGTAAAGCATTTCGTTTATTATGCTTTCCACCCCGCTGATTTCGACATTTTCACCAATCAGGTTAAACGTCACGGATTTTTTCTCCGCCGCCGGACGCAGCGCCTCAATAACGGCTTCCGCTTCTTTTTTCAGGTCAACGGGCTTTTTCTCCAAGGCTATGCCCTTTTCGTCCAATTCCGAAAGACGGATAATGTCGTTTACAAGGGAAATCAGCCGCCTTGCCTCGTCGTAAATGGATTTTGAAAAATCCGTCACAACCTCAGCGGGAGCACCGCCCTCCATCATTATTTCCGCAAAGCCGGAAATGGAGGTGAGGGGAGTTTTCAGCTCGTGGGACACATTGGAGGTAAATTCCCTGCGGAGCTGCTCCCGACGCACCTGTTCCGTCATATCCAATATTACAATAACTGCGCCGATGGGCTTTTCTTCCTCGAAAACAGGGCTGGCAATAAGGCTGAAGCTGCGTTCTCCCGCGGACATGGAGCTTTCGGCTCTTTCTCCGGAAAGGGCTTTTTCAATAACCTCAACAAAGCCCTTTGAGCGGCTCAGCTCAAACGCGCCCGCAGGCATTTCCCCGGGATAGCCCAAAAGCCGCAGAGCCGCCGTATTGCAGGTCAGAAGCCGGGCCATGCTGTCAATAATAAGAAAGCCTTCGCTCATATTTTCGGTTATCAGCCGAAATTCCTCCCGACTTTTTTCCGCTTCCTTTATCTGGCGGGCAATTGTACGGTTTTGAGCGGAAATTTTTTTCAGCAGGGGGGATAGCTCGTCATAGGTTTCGGCGGCTTCGGGATTTTCGAGGTCAATATCGTTTATGGGGCGGATAATCGCCTTTGACACTCTTCCGGAAAGGAAGTAAGAAATAATCAAAGCCAAAATTATAACAATCAGCATCGGATGAACAAGCCCCAGAGCCGCCGCCGCAACGGAATAATGCGTGGCGGAAATACGCAAAATGTTTCCGTCCTTCAGCTTTACGGCGTAATATATGGTTTTGCGGGTGAGAGTGTCGGAATATCTGACGCTTGTGCCGGAACCGTTTTTTACGGCTTCGGCAATCTCCTTTCTCTGAGAGTGGTTGTCCATTTGGGAGGGATCCGCGTCGGTGTCGGCAAGGACGACTCCGTCGGGGGAGATAAGAGTTATGCGTTTGTCGCCGCCGTTAAGGGAGCTTATGTATTCCGCCCCGTAGCTTTCCGCCGCGGAAGCCAAATAGAAGGCCTGAGATTTTAGCTCGGAGAAAAGCTGCTTTTCAAAATAGCTGTACAAAACTCCCATTATGAAAACAACGCTTACCGCAAGAGTTATCATTGTGGCGAAAAAGCCGAAACGGAATATCTTTTTATTCATTTGTCATTCCTCCCAGCTTATAGCCTATACCCTTTACGGTTTGAATAAGAGAGCCGGCCTCTCCCAGCTTGATTCGTAGCTTGCGTATGTGTACGTCCAGCGTGCGGGATTCCTCGTAAAATTCGCCCCACACCTTGGAAATAAGGGCGTCGCGCTTTACGACGGCGCCCTTGGCTTCGAGAAGCACAAGCAGCAGCATATATTCCTTGTAAGAAAGGGGGACGTCATGCCCACCTGCTTGAATAATGTGCATTTTGGGATTAACGTAAAGACTGCCGACCCTGTACTCCGCGTCACCTTCGGCGCGGGTTTTTTCGTACCGCCGAAGCACGGCCCTGACCCGGGAGAGAAGCTCCGTCATGCCAAAGGGCTTGGAGATGTAGTCGTCGGCTCCGGCGTCCAGACCGGTAACCTTGTCAAATTCCGAGGTTTTGGCTGTGAGCATTATTACGGGAACGTTTTCGAGTCTGCGTCTTTGGCGCAGCTTTTTTAATACGGAAAGTCCGTCCTCACCGGGGAGCATAATGTCCAAAAGAACAAGCTCGGGAACTTCCTTTTCCGCCGCCGCCCAAAATTCCGATGGACGGGAAAAGCCCTTTACCTCCCATCCCTCTCTGGTAAGGGCGTAGCTCACCAGCTTGCGGATATTGTCGTCGTCCTCAACAAAATATATCATGGCCGTTTCCTCCGTGGAAATTAATTCGTAAATTTATTATACTCCCGTTTATGGGAAAATGCAAGCTAAAGAAGCTTTCCCGTAACGGAATAAATCACCCATTCGGCGATATTTACGGCGTGGTCGCCGATGCGCTCGAAATACTTTGCAATCATAAGAAAATCCGCCGCCGTTTCCGCTTTGTCGGCGGAGCGCGTAAGTCCGGCGATAAGGTCGCCGCGCACCCGGGTAAAAAGTCCGTCCACAATATCGTCGCCGGAAATCACAGCTTCCGCAAGGGAGGAATCCTTTTTAACGAAGGAATCCACACTGCCCGTAACCATATTTATGGCCTCCCGCGCCATATCGGAGATGTGGGCGGGGACGGCGCGGCTTTCCGGAATGTGACGGGCAATGTCGGCAATGTCCGCCGCTTGGTCGCCGATGCGCTCCATGTCGGATATCATGCGAAGGGCGGAGGAGATATACCGAAGATCTCCGGCAACGGGCTGCTGCTGCATGATAAGCTTCATGCACATATTTTCTATTTCCCTCTCCTTTCGGTCTATGGCCTTTTCCGCTTCAAGGACATTTTCTAACAGGGCGGGAGTTTTTTCCGCAAGATATTTTACACAGCCGCTGATGGCTTCCTCGCACATGGCCCCCATAGTTATAAGCTCCATGTTCAGCCGCCGGAGCTGCTGCTCGTATCTGTCTCTCATATCAGCCAAACCTCCCTGTAATGTAGTCCTCCGTCCGCACATCCTCCGGATCGGAGAAGATTTTTTCCGTACTGTCGTATTCGATAAGCTCCCCCAAAAGGAAGAACGCGGTTTTGTCGGCTATTCTTGCCGCCTGCTGCATATTGTGGGTTACCATAACTATGGTGTAGCTTTCTCTAAGCCTTACGGCAAGATCCTCTATTTTTGAGGTGGAGATAGGGTCAAGCGCGCTGGTAGGCTCATCCATAAGCAAAACCTCCGGCTCCACCGCCAAAGCACGGGCTATGCAAAGTCTCTGCTGCTGTCCGCCGCTCATGCTGAGGGCGCTTTTTTTGAGTCTGTCTTTACATTCCTCCCAGATTGCCGCGCCGCGAAGGGAGCCTTCCACTATCTCGTCAAGCCTCGCTTTTGAGCGTATGCCGTGTATTCTTGGGCCGTAGGCGACATTGTCGTAAACGCTCATGGGAAATGGATTGGGCTTTTGGAAAACCATTCCCACCCGCTTGCGCAGGCTGTTTACGTCGGTATCCTTATAGATATCTTTGTCCTTTAAATATATTTTCCCTTCTATGCGGCAGCCCTCCACAAGGTCGTTCATGCGGTTGAGAGTTTTTAGGAATGTGGATTTTCCGCAGCCCGATGGCCCAATAAGGGCCGTGATTCTGTTTTCCGGAATGGCAATGCTGACGCCCTTTAGCGCGTGGTTGGCCCGGTACCAGAGATTAAGACCTTCAGCCTTTATTATATCGCTCATTAATTTTTCTCTCCCTTCTTCTGCGAGGCAAGCTTCGCCGCCAGCTTTGCGGCTGTGTTGATTACAAAGGTAAGCGCAAGCAGTATGGCGGCGATGGAAAACGCAATGCCGAATTCGCCCCGTTCCTTGGCGTACATATAAAGAGCAACCGTCAGTGTGGAGCCGGCTTTTCCGGGCAAAGGAGCCTGCCAAAGGCTTATTATCTCATTGGCCATGCCCGCCGTAAACATCAGAGCGGCGCTTTCTCCCACGATTCTGCCGATTGAAAGTATACAGCCGGAAACAATTCCGTCTATTGAGGAGGGGAGGACTACGGTTCTTATCATGTGCCACTTTCCCGCGCCAAGGGCGAGGGAGCCTTCCCTGTATCCGTCGGGAACGGTTTTAAGGCTTTCCTGAGTCGTGCGGACAACCGTGGGAAGAGTCATTATAACAAGAGTCATCGCTCCGGCAAGAAGGCTTGTTCCGAAGCCGAAAAGCTGTACGAATACCAACATTCCCACAAGGCCGTAAATTATTGAGGGTATTCCCGCCAAGGTTTCCGCCGCGAGTTCGATGAGCCTTACGGCCTTTTTGTTTGAGGCGTATTCGTTAAGGTATATGGCCGCGCCTACGCCCAAGGGGAGAACCGCGATTATTGTCATAATAATTATGTAAACCGTGTTCAGTATGTTGGGGAGTATCCCCGCCGTACCTCGGAGAAGGCTGGGCTTGGAGGTCAGAAGCTCAATTGTTATTGCGGGGATTCCCCGAAAAAGTATATAGCCTATAACGCCTCCCAGAATAAGGCATATTACCGCCGCCGACAGATATACCAGAAAATTCAGCGCTCCGCATTTAATTTTTCGGCTTCGTGATATTTTTTCCCGCATATTGCTACCTCTTTTCCTTCTTAACAAAGGTGTTCAGAATCAGGTTTATAATCATGATGAACACGAACAGCACCAACGCAATGGAGAACAGAGCCTTACGCTGAAGGCCGGAGGAGTAAGACATTTCTCCCGCCACAGCCGTTGTAAGAAAGCGGACGCTTTTAAACAGGCCGGGCATATTGGGGGCATTGCCCGATACCATCATTACCGCCATCGCTTCTCCGATCGCGCGCCCCGTTCCCAGCGCGGCGGAGGTTATTATCCCGCTTTTCGCGGCGGGCAATACCACCTTAAAAACCGTTTCGGTTTTGGTTGCGCCAAGGGCGAGGGACGCTTCCTCGTATTCCTTTGGGACGGCTCTCAGGGCTGTTTCCGACACGGAAATCACCGAAGGCAGTATCATTACCGTAAGTACGATTATCGCGGAAAAAAGGTTTGCCCCGTCCGGCAGACCGAAAAGCTCCCGCACAGCCGGTACTATTATTATCATGCCCACAAGGCCGTATACCACCGACGGGATTCCCGAAAGCAGATCCACGGCGCTGCGCACCGGAGCGGCGGCTTTTTCCGAAGCCGGCTTTGCCAGAAATACGGCGCATAAAACTCCGATAGGAACGCCGATTATAACCGCGGCCAATGTACCAAGCACGGATGTGAGGATAAAGGGCAGGATTCCGTAGGATGGCTCGGCGGCGGTGGAAGCCCATTTCGTGCCGAAAAGGAACTTCACCGGCCCTATTTCGCCTATGGCGGGAAGTCCGCTTGCCAAGAGGAAGCCCGTAATCAGCAGAACAAATGCCACAGCCAGAAATCCGCACAGTGTGAAAACGGCCTTCATGACCTTTTCA
>CAZKBV010000004.1:41364-56914 GCA_964551215.1 uncultured Oscillospiraceae bacterium
GTGTGAAAACGGCCTTCATGACCTTTTCAAATGTCTTTGAGGATGCTTTACCTTTGTTCATAAAATTCGACCTTTCAGCGTTTTACAGGTACGGCTCCGGCGGACGCGATAAGCTCATCGGCGCCGCCGCCGAGAGCAAATTTCAGGAAGTCCTCCGCCTGAAGCGAAAGCGACGCGCCCTTTTTTGTTACCATAACAAAGTCACGCTGCAGCTTATAGCTGCCGTCCTGTATGGTTTCCTCCGTGGGGGCTGTTCCTTCCACCTTGACGGCCTTTACGGTATCCTTTACCGCCGCGAGGGAAGCATAGCCTATGGCGGCGGGATTGGAGGAAACGGTCTGGATAACGTCTCCGGTGGAGGTAAGCTCCTGAGTGTATTTGCATTTGTCCTCTGTGCCTGTAACCGACTCAAAGCCGTCCCTTGTTCCCGAAGCCGCTTCACGCCCTATTGGCACGATGAGGCCGCTTTCTCCGCCCACTTGAGCCCAGTCGGTTATTTCGCCGGTGTAGATTTGCGCTATTTGGCTGATAGTGAGGTCGTCAACGGTGTTTTCGGGGTTTACCACAACGGCGATTCCGTCTATGGCAACAACCTGCGCCGTAAGGCCCTCCTTTTCTTCGTCCTCTTTAAGGCTTCGGCTGGAAAGTCCTATGTCGCAGCGTCCCTCCGAAACAGCCATAATTCCGGCGCCGGAGCCTGTGGGGTTATATGTCACGCTCACGCCGGGATTTTCCTCCATGTACGCTTCGCTGAGAAAGCCGATGACCTTTTCCATTGAGGTGGAGCCGTCGGTGGAAACCGTTCCCGTAAGCTCGGCGGGCGCGTTAGCGTCGCTGCCGCCTATGTTCCTTTCCGTATCCTTGCCGGAGCAGGCCGTCATTGCTCCGATTCCTATGGCGGCGGCGGTAAATAGGCTCGCGATTTTCGTAAATTTCTTCATGATAAAACAACTCCTTTAGCTTTCTTTTTTTTGTTACGGCTCAATTATACAGCGGCCTATGTTAATTCCGAAAGGGAGGTCATGTTAATTCTGTGTTAAGCCTTAAAAATCGGGAAATAATAAAAAGGGCCGCGGCAGTACGGTTATTAAACCGCATTGCCGCAGCTCCTTAAAAGCGTGTAGCCAAATATAGTGTTTTCGGATTATTCGTGAACCGTAAGAACAGTCTTTACCGCGCTTTTCTCAAGCTTTACCTTTGTTTTATCGGCGCCGCTTTCGATGACGACGCTGTCCTCTTTAATAGACGAAATTTTACCCATGATACCGCCGATTGTGATAATCTCATCGCCTACCTGAAGAGAATCCAGCATAAGGAGCTGTTCGCGCTCACGCTTCTTGTTGCTGTGGCTCATCCACCAGAAGAAGCCCACAAACACAAGAATAATAACGCCGTAGTACAATACCATTGAAACCTGATCGCTCATTTTTTACACCTCATTAAATAAATTTTATAAATTCGCAGCGGCAGAAAACTCTTATCCGCTGTTACTTTTTGTTGTTGCTTATAATAAGCTTCGCCGTATTTTTTGCGGCTTCATCGATTTTTTCTATGTTTTTAAAGTTTACGCTATCCATTTCCGTTACGGAGCGGAGGGCAAGGTACACGTCTTTTGTGTCGCTTAGCCCAAGCTTTTCCACCAAGGGATTTCCCTCGACGCTTATGCCGTAAACCTTTCCGGAGGAATTTACAAGAACATCCGTTACGGACGAATCCGCGCGAAAATCCGATAAGTCCGCAAGAATTTCCTCGTCGGCGTATCTTTGGCAATAGACCTTGTCCATAAGATATACGCGGCTTTCGCCCTGCCCCATGGAAACGGACATTTTTGCGAGGTTGGCCTGCTCCTGAGACGAGGTAAGGCTGGTGCCGATTGATATAACCACAATTTCGGTGTTGATTTTTCCGTCGCCGTTTACGTCCCCGACGGCTTCATCCAAAAGGGAAGAATTTTCATAGAAAAGCTCGCTGTCGAAATAGCTTTCGCCGATGTAAGAAACGGTAATGTCCGCCTTAACCCTTTCAACGCAGCTTTTTACGGCTACCGCCGCGCCAAGAATTACCGCTATGGCAAGCAATATGAACCATTTTGTATTTTTGTTTTTCATAGCGGCTGTTTCTCTATGGGCTTTATTGCGGGGATTGGTTTGTCAGCCTTCGCGCTCTCAAAGCGGGGGTATTTCTTTTGCAAAACAAGCATTTTTTAGCTCCTTCCTTTACAAATCCCGCCGTATTTTTACGGCAAGCTTTTTGCCAAAATCATTCGTCAACAGGCCTTCGCCGCGAAGCGGAGGCCGTTTAATGCCATTTCTCTTTTCCTTTTGCGGCCCCTTAAGCGGCCTTAAAAAGAAAAAGAGCAACAATAAGCATTTATATTATAGCATATTGTTGCCCTATTTTCAAGATATTTTAAAAAAAAATGTGCTTTGAACCCGTCAACCTGTCAATGTCGGATTTTGGGCCCGACTTTTTTGGGAATCACTCCAAAAACGAATGTTTTTATTGCATACGCCCGAATTACTTCATGTCGTTTTCCATTTTTTCAATCATCTTTTTTACCATCTGACCGCCGACGCTGCCGTTTTCCTTGGCGGTTTTGTCGCCGTTGTAGCCCTGATTGAGGTCTACGCCCGCCTCACGGGCGGCCTCCATTTTAAAATTCTCCATTGCCTGCTTGGCTTCGGGTACCATAGTTTTGTTGTTTCTGCTGCTCATAATAATTTCTCCTTTTTCTTTTGGGCTTCCCGATTAACTTACGGGCTGCTCTTAATTTTGTTTTACGGAATTATTTTGAGCGTTACAAGTATTTTCTATTCATACAATTTTTTCCAGTTTGGTAACGGACAGTTCATAGGCCGTGCGTGTTTCGCTTTCCGTTTCGCTCAGACGCTTCACGTATTCCCTTGACTGAAGCCGTCCCCATATCTGTACGTTGGAGCCGATTTCAAGCCTTTCGGCGTAAACGGCGTTTCTGCCCCATGCTATGGCCGGTATGTAGTCGGAGCGGTTAAACGCCCTGTTTACGGCCACAATAAGGTCTGTTATTTCCCGCCCGAAGGGAGTTTTACGGTAAACGGGAGGCTTACAGATAAAGCCGTTTATAAAAATTTCGTTGGGATTCTCGCTTCCGCCCGGCTCCGCCCGGTCTATTTCCTTGACAAAAACCGTAAGCACAAGATGGGTTCCCGTTTCACTGTATTTATTGTAGGAGCGAAGCTGGCCCGTAATCCTTATCTTCACACCGTCAAGCAGCCACTCCCGCATGAGCTTTTCCGAAATTGTTACGGGGAGAATATCCTCCGCGCTGCTGAGCCTTGGTACACGCACCATAAATTTATAGAAATCCTCGTCCATAACTCTGTGGCTGAATAGGGGATCTCCCTCCGCATATCCGATTAACGATATATTATTATTTTCCATTGTTTTGCAGCTCCTTTTATGTAACGTTTACAAAGATAGTATATTATTGTTTTTTTCTCTTTATGACTGCGATAACGGAATATTTCTTCTATAAAGCGAATATATGTAAATGAGGGGGTACTGCGGTGATTTTGGTTTTGCGAAAAAAGCTTATTATTCTCTGCGGAATAATTTCGGCCTTTATTGTTTTTGCTCTTTCCTTTTCCTCGGGAAACAACGTTCCCATATTTTCCGGCTCAAACAGTAAAATAATAGTGTTGGATCCCGGCCACGGAGCGCCCGACGGCGGAGCCGTAGGCTTCGGCGGGAGCGTGGAAAGCGGCTTAAATTTGGCTGTCGCGAAAAAGCTGAAGAGCCGCCTTGAAAAGCAGGGCTATACAATTGTAATGACACGGTCGGACGAAAACGGGCTGTATAAGAATAAATCCGGAAGCATACGCGAAAAAAAGCTGGAGGATATGAACGAAAGGCTTCGGATAATAAACAGCTCCGAGGCTGATTTACTCGTGAGCATACATATGAATCTGTTTCCGGATAAAAAATACCGCGGCGCGGAGGTGATTTACGCGGACAAATTCGAAAATTCTCTGCTTCTCGCGGAGCTTATTCAAGCGGAGCTTAAAGCCGTTGACCCGGAAAATCAGCTCCGTCAGGTAAAAAAGCACGACGGCAGCATCTTTCTTTTAAAAAATTCGGAAATTCCGTCGGTGCTTGTGGAGTGCGGCTTTATATCAAATCCGGAGGAAGAAAAGCTGCTTAACGATAAGAGCTATCAGTATCGGATAGTCTGCGCAATTAGCGACGGAATCGCCGAATACTATAAAAGCATAGAAGGAAAGCCTGACACAATGTGAAGCTTACAAAGCCTTTTCACGGGCTGCGGGCTAAAAAAAGAATACGCTCTATCCTCGGCTTGGCGGATATGAATCTGAATTATGCCGCGGCAGGGCGGCGGAACGGAGATTTTTATGAGATTTTATGTTATTGACAAATACACTGTTCTTACGGCGGCGCTGATAATTGCGCTATTTATTGCGGCGGTACCCGCTGTAACAAATTCCATACCCGTATCCTCCTCTCAAAAGGAGCTGCCCATATACAGCGTCGAAAGGGACGACAAAAAAATATCCGTCACCTTCGATTGCGCTTGGGGCAACGAGGATGTTGACGAAATAATCCGGACGCTTGAGGAATACAACTGCCGCGCCACCTTTTTTGTGCTGGGAACATGGGCCGAAAAGTATCCGGAAACGATAAAAAAGCTCCACAGCGCCGGACATGAAATAGCCAATCACAGCTATAACCATACTTATTACACCCGAATTTCTCCCGAAGAAATGCTTTCGGACATGGATAAATGCGACGCGGTTATTCAAGAACTTACCGGAGTAAAACCCATTTTGTTCAGAGCTCCCGCCGGTGATTACAACAACAGCGTAATAAGCACGGTGCAATCCTCGGGAAGGTACTGTATTCAATGGGACGCGGACAGCGTGGACTACAAAAATCCCTCCGCCGCTAAGATGGAAGAAAGAATTATGAGCCGCGCGCAAAGCGGAAGCATACTTTTATTTCATACGGGAACTAAAAACACCGCCGCCGCGCTCCCCTCCATACTTAAACGGCTGAAGGACGAGGGATACGAATTTTGCCCCGTGGGAGAGCTTATTTATATGGACAGCTACGTCATAAATTCCGTTGGGAGGCAAAGTGCCGTAATCCCACAGCCGTAGCCCCCGTCATGCATTTTCTTTGAGCTAAATTTTTAAATCGGAGCAACGCTCCGCTTTGCTTGCGAGGAGTGGAGCTTGCGATAAATTGCGACCGATGGCCTTTGGGCAAACAGCCCAAAGCGAAACAGCGTAGCGCATCACGAAACGAAGCGGGGACATCCGCGCTTAGGTTAATTTTTCCCCACGGCAAAACCGCCGCAAAATGATTTAAAACCATTTTACGGCGGTTATTTTACTTAAAATCAGTCTGCTTCTTCGATATACACTCTTCTCGCGTCGTTATTCCAGTTAACCTCGCAGCCGAAGCTTTCCGCTATGGCTCTTACGGGAACCATTGTGCGTTCATTTATAAGCTGAGCGGGAGTGTCAATGGTTTTGGCCTCTCCGTTGACATAAAGCTGATCGGAGCCGATAGCAAGGCTTATTGTAACGTCGCCTCTCGTGGCTGTTACGGTGCTTGTATTCTGATCCCAGCTTACCTCGGCGCCCATAGTCTCGAATATCGCCCGAAGGGGTACCAACGTTCTGTCGTTTACTATGACGGGCTTCTGGCCGTATGGCTCAAAATCAATATTATTTCTGTCATAGCCCACAAGAATTTCATCGGTAAATTCGTACTGTTGGTCAACATAGCCTACAGGTTTGCCGTATATAGCCAGCTCCTGAGGCTTGCCGCCCCAAAGAGCGGATGCTCCGCCGCCTTGAAGGTTCTTAACCTCCAGCACGGTAGCCTTAACATAACGGTACGGCGTTTTATCCTCTACCCAGCCTACGCGGAAGGTGGGGTCGTCGTAATCATCGCTTGTTACATCGCAAATTTCCGTCCAAGTGTTCATGTCGTTGCTTCCGTACACCTTATAATAGGAAGCGCAAGCAGAACCCATATAAACATCTGTGGTAAGATTTACCTCCGTAATAACGGTGGGCGTTTCAAGATCCACAATAATATCGTAAGGCAGCTTCTCCACCTCGGTTACCGGAGAGGACTGAAGCTGAATGTTATCTGTCATTCCGGGGGCGTCCTTACCTTCTACGGTAGCCTTTTTACCGAGCGACACATATTCGCCGGACTGCACCGCTATAGCGCCCCAGTACGGATGGTATTCCATTTTGTAGCACCAGTTGCCGGTGGCGACGCCATCATTGATTGCCATATGGAAGAAACGCTGGTAGTTATTCTTTCTCCAGCCGCCGCTCTGACCCCAGTTATATCCGTGGCCGCGCTGAACTACTCTGCCGGATTCGCTTCCGTAGCCCCATACGCCGTTGGCCTGTGTGCCGAAGGTGCCGGAATTGGCTACCTCACGAAGGGGACTCCACGGCTGATCAAGGGATTCGGCGCTGGCGTACCTCGCTTGGCTTACAAACCAGCCGTTGGTTGTGGAGGTATAAACATAATACGCGTTTCCGTCGTGGAATACGGAGGGAGATTCCTGATGCTTGCCCTTAAGAATTACATTTACAACCTTTTCGGGCTTTATCCAGCTGTCGTCAAGCTTAAGAATAAGCATATCCTGATTGCCGTTGGTGGCGCTGAAGGTATAGAAATTCTCGCCGTCGGCAAAGCGCACCATATCTCTGGAATCATATCCGAAGGGGCGGCCTACGTAATAACCGGAAAGCTGATTGCTTGCGTGGTTGGGAATTTCCTCGTACTGCTCCCAAGGCTCGCCGCTGGAAACGGTTACATAATAAGGCGCCACATCATTGTCCGCCTTGCCGGGGTCGAAGGAAGCAAAGAACAGCTTCGCGGTACCGTAGCCGCTTGAGCTTTCCGCGTGGGCGGAGAAAATAACGGTTTCCTTGTTATAATGAAGTCCGTTTTGCATTCCCTCGTAGCGCATATCCAAAAATATGGGGTATACTATAATCCAATCGGAAGGCCAATTGATACCGTCGTCGCTTTCCATATAGCGAATTGTAACGGCGTTTTTCCCCTCAAGCACGGAGGCGTCCAAGCCCAAAGCGGTAAATTCCTCCTTGGAAATACCTTGAGTTTTGACCTTGTAATATTTGCCGCCTATCTCGTATCCGCTGGGGGTTGGTTCGCTGACAATATTTTCGTTGGGAACCCAGACACCGTTTACATTGTCGTCGTATCCGGTAATATCATCCAGATTAACGGCAAAGGTTGTTACGGTATTGGTTGAGCCTTCGTCGAGCAGCTCGCTTCCGTTATACGCCTTTACGGTATATGTGTAGTTTTTGTTTACCTCAAGGTCGTACTCGTCAAAGCAGTCGCCTGTTGCCGTGCCGACAAGAGTGTCGCCTCGGTAAATTTCGTAGCGATCGGCGTCCGAAAGGGGAATCCAGCCGACCTTCACGTTATTTACGGTGTTTTCACCCTCAATGCGGAACTCGGCCGCCGTCGCGGCCCACTTCTTGCTGTAAACATAAGCCTCGCAGCTATCACTCTTCTTGCCTTCGGCGGTAATTACGCAGGCTTTGATGTGAGCGTTGCCGTCGGCATAGAAGGGGCCGGTATATTTTATGCTTTCCGTTGTGGGGTCGGTGCCGTCGAGAGTATAATATATAAGATCGTCGCCGGCCGGATGGGAAATTTTTATGGGTTCAAAGGTATCGATGGGGTCGGTTTCCGTGCCGCCCGTAACATTCATCTGGGGAGGAGTGTTTACAAGGGCGTAGGCCGCAATTTCCTCTTCGGTAACCGCGGCGTTGGGAGCGTAGCTTATCTTAAGATTCAAAAGAGCCGCCGCCGCCCACTGATCGTTATAGCTGGGAACATCGGCCTCTATAGACTTGAATCCGTTCACGGAATCTATCTCTTCGACGGCTATTACATTACCGTTAAGGTTATATGTGACGGTATATTGGCCGGCGGAATTTTTTTCGGCGGTTATGCGCATTTCCTGCCCGCGGATGCCGTATACAGCTTCCTTTCCGGTCAGGAACTCTGTATTATTAAGGCCGACCGTGGCCTTTTCATTCTTGTCAAAATAGAAGGTAGCGAACACATTGTTGTCGTTATCCTTAAAGCTCCAGCGCTGATAAAGGTTTTCCGACTCTTGGCAGGCAAAATTGAAAACAATTTCAACCTTATCGCTTCTCAGGGTTTTTGCCGCGTCAACAAGAGTGGCCTGAGCGCTTCCGCCGCCGGTTTCCCTTGCCTTGTTGGCAAAAAACATAAGGCCGTACACGCCGCCGGAGTTATTTGTCCACGTGCCGTTTTGAGTCCATTTCTGATTCCAGCGCACGCTTGCGCCGGTTTCGGACGGATTCCAGCCCGTTCCGTTGAGCTCGACCTCTCCGCTTATGGTGAGAGTCTTTGTGTCAAAAGCCACCGTCATTCCTTCCTCGGCCCCCACGCTCATGACCGGAAAAACCGCCGTAAGCATGGTCAGCGCCACAAGCAGCGCCATAATTTTGCGAGTTTTCACAATTAATTTCCTCCTTTTTTTATTTCATTTATGAAGTAATTTTATCACATTTACATAAAAAATGCAATAGTTTTAAAAAAAATTATAACAAATATAACAAAAATATTTTTCGCGCAAAAAAACGCTGCGGCAAATATGACACAAATCAGCCCTTGCCGCAGCGTTCACAGCCGACGCTGTTTTACGCCTATTTATTGAAATAATCCTTTAAAACATCCTTGAATTTCCGCCCTTTATTATAGTTTTTCTCGTTGCTTTCCTCGGCAAACTGCTGTAAAAGCTCTCTCTGCTTCGAAGTAAGGTTTTTCGGCACCTCAACGCTGACCTTAACGAACTGGTCGCCTCTTGTGCCGGTGCGGATATTCGTAATTCCCTTTCCTCTGAAACGGAACTGGTCGCCGTTTTGAGTTCCTTCGGGAATCCTATGCTTCACCTTTCCGTCTATGGTGGGAATATCTATTTCGCATCCCAACGCCGCCTGGGCGAAGGTTATGGGAATATCAACATAAACATTGGAGCCGTCCCGCTTAAATATGGGATGGGGCTTAATTTCCACGGTCACAAACAAATCGCCGCTGGGGCCGCCCCTGCTTCCCGCTTCGCCCTGACCTCTGGCGGATATGGTCTGCCCGTTATCAATACCGGCCGGAATTTTTATCTCAATGTTCTTATTTTTTCTAACCCTGCCGCTTCCGCCGCACTTGAGGCATGGTTCCTTTATTATTTTGCCGCTTCCTCCGCAGCTTCGGCAAGTGGTTGTAGTCTGGAACTGGCCCAAGGGAGTCTGCTGAACCTGACGCACCTGACCGGTTCCCCTGCATGTGGGGCAGGTTTCGGGAGCGGTTCCATTTTTAGCTCCGGTGCCGCCGCACTCGGAGCAGTTTTCCCGCCTTGTTACGGAAACAGACTTTGTGCAGCCGAAGGCCGCCTCCTCAAAGGTGAGAGTGACGTATTGCTGGATATCCTTTCCCTTTACGGGGCCGTTTCTGCGGCTACCGCCGCCGAAGCCCCCGCCGAAGCCCCCGCCGAAAAAGCTGCCGAATATATCGCCCAGATCTCCCATATCGAAGTCCGAAAATCCTCCGCCGGAGCTGCCGCCGCCATAATTGGGGTCTACGCCGGCATGGCCGAATTGGTCATAGCGGCTTCGCTTCTCACTGTCGCTGAGTACCCCGTAGGCTTCGCCTATTTCCTTAAATTTTTCCGCCGCGTTGGGATCATCCTTGTTCAAATCGGGATGATACTGCTTTGCAAGCCTGCGATATGCTTTTTTAATTTCCTCGTCTGTGGCGTTTTTCTGCACGCCCAAGACCTCGTAGTAATCTCTCTTCTCTGCCACAGTATAGCCTCCCGCAACATTTTATTGACAGGAAAACCGGAAGTGAGAAATATTCTCCCCACTTCCATGTTTCCGATTAGGGAAGCCCCGAATAATTCTAAGCCGCAAGGCGTGAATTATTCGAAAGCTCCTCGGTTTAGTTGTTATTGTCATCGCTTTCTCTGAAGTCGGCGTCGTATATGTTATCCGCTCCGCCCTGAGCGCCCTGAGAGTCGCCCTGCGCGCCCTGTGCGCCCTGAGGATTGGCCTGACTGTAAATTTTCGCGCTCAAATCGTAGAACTTCTTCTGAAGAGCTTCGGTGGCGTTCTTAATAGTTTCCGTATCGTTTCCTTTAAGAGCTTCCTTAACCTTATTAAGCTCCTCCTCAACACCGGCCTTGTCGGCGGCGTCAACCTTATCGCCCAGCTCTCCGAGAGTCTTTTCGCACTGGTATACCATCTGATCCGCGCTGTTGCGGGTATCGATAGCGTCCTTGTTCTTCTTATCCTCCTCGGCGTACTTTTCGGCTTCCTTAACGGCCTTGTCGATATCCTCGTCGCTGAGGTTCGTGGAGGATGTAATGGTAATCTTTTGCTCCTGACCGGTACCGAGATCCTTTGCGGAAACGTTTACTATGCCATTGGCGTCGATATCGAAGGTAACCTCAATCTGGGGAACTCCTCTGGGAGCGGGAGCAATGCCGCTGAGCATGAAGTTGCCGAGAGTCTTGTTGTCCTTTGCCATTTGGCGTTCGCCCTGAAGCACGTGGATGTCAACGCTGGTCTGGCCGTCGGCCGCGGTGGAGAATATCTGGCTCTTCTTCGTGGGGATAGTCGTATTTCTGTCAATAAGCTTTGTGCATACGCCGCCCATTGTCTCAATGCCGAGAGAAAGGGGAGTTACGTCCAGAAGGACTATATCCTTAACGTCCCCCGCAAGAACACCGGCTTGGATAGCCGCGCCGACAGCGACGCACTCGTCGGGATTTATGCCCTTGTGAGGCTCCTTGCCTATGAACGACTTAACCGCGTCGTTTACGGCGGGAATACGGCTGGAACCGCCTACCATAAGAACCTTTTCAATATCTGACGGGTTGAGTCCGGCGTCACGGAGAGCGTTTTTCGTGGGGCCCATCGTGCGCTCCACCAAATCAGCCGTAAGCTCGTTAAACTTAGCTCTGGAAAGAGTGATGTCCATATGCTTGGGGCCGGAGCTGTCCGCGGTGATGAAGGGAAGATTTATGTTGCTGGTGGTAACTCCGCTCAGCTCTATCTTAGCCTTTTCCGCGGCTTCCTTAAGACGCTGCATGGCAGTCTTGTCGCCGGAAAGGTCAATGCCCGTTTCCTTCTTGAATTCGGAAACAAGGTAGTCTATAATCTTGTTGTCAAAGTCGTCGCCGCCAAGATGGGTGTCGCCGTTCGTGGCAAGCACCTCAAACACGCCGTCGCCGATTTCAAGAATTGACACATCAAACGTGCCGCCGCCCAAGTCGTATACCATAACCTTTTGGTCCTTTTCCTTATCCATGCCGTACGCAAACGCCGCCGCCGTAGGCTCGTTTATAATACGAAGCACTTCCAGACCCGCTATTTTGCCGGCGTCCTTGGTTGCCTGACGCTGGGAATCATCAAAGTACGCGGGAACAGTGATAACCGCTTGGGTAACCTTCTCGCCCAGATAGCTTTCGGCGTCGGCCTTAAGCTTTTGAAGTATCATAGAGCTGATAACCTGAGGGGTGTAGCTCTTGCCGTCTATTGTAATTTTATAGCTCTGGCCCATTTTTCTTTTGATAGAGCTGATTGTTCTGTCGGGATTTGTGACAGCTTGACGCTTCGCAACCTGACCGACAAGTCTTTCTCCGTCCTTCTTAAAGGCCACAACCGAAGGAGTTGTTCTGCTTCCTTCGCTGTTCGCGATAACCACAGGCTCGCCGCCCTCCATAACAGCTACGCAGGAATTTGTCGTACCAAGGTCAATACCGATAATCTTACTCATATTTATTCCTCCAATAAAATATATTATTTATTCTTTTCGCGCCGCCTTAATTGGCGACCTTAACCATACTGTGACGGAGAACTCTGTCTCCCATTTTATAGCCCTTCTGAAGCTCCTGAACTATAACGTTTTCGCCAAGGGAATCGTCCTCCACGTGCATTACGGCGTTATGCACCTCCGGATTGAAGGCTTCGCCCTCCAAGGCCGGTATAACCTCAACGCCCATGCCCTTGAAAACATCCGCAAGCTGACGGCGCACAAGCTGAACGCCCTCGTAAAAAGGAGTTTTTTCCGTTTCGGCTTCAAGCGCCCTTTCCAGATTGTCCATTACGGGAAGGAACCTTGCCGCCGCGTCCGCCTTTGCTTCGGGATAAATGCTTTCCTTTTCGCGGATGCTGCGCTTCCTGTAATTATCGTATTCAGCGAGAACGCGCATATACTTCTCATTCAGCGCCTTGTACTTTTCTTCGGATTCCTTCGCCTCATCCTTTCCCTCGGGGCTTTCGGCTTGCGCTTCCTTTGCTTCTTCCTTAATTTCCTCTTTGGCTTCTTCTTTAGCTTCTTCTTTAATTTCTTCCTTGATTTCCTCTTTTGTTTCCTCTTTATGATTTACGTTTTTCTTATTCCGCTCCGCCATTGGTGCGCCTCCTTACTGATTATTCCCAAGCATACGGTTAAGTATTTCTACCAGACGGGAATTGATAACCTCCAAAGATGAAACAACCCTCGCATAGTTCATTCTGGTAGGCCCTATAATTCCGATTTTGCCAATCAGCTTGTCGCCAACCTTATAGTTCGCCACAACTATGCTTGTGTCCTCCATTCCTTCCATGCCGTTTTCACTGCCTATTTTTATGCTTATATTGTTAGGCGTTGCGTTATTGCTCGGCGATTCGTTCTCTGAGTCTTCTCCGCCCATAAGCGAAAGCATTTTTGAAACATTCTCCCGATGATCCATAAACGAGAAAAATTCCTTCGCCTTTTCTATATCGGAAAATTCCGGATTGTTAAGTATATTGGAAGCTCCGCCGATATATACCTTTTCCGCTTCCTCGCTTAAACATTCCACAATAAAGCCCACAACCACCTTCATAAGCTCGCCGCAGTCGCCCATAGCCTCATACAGGAGCATAAGCCGCGCGGGAGTTATGTCCGCCGCGCTGAGTCCGGCAAGCTGCTTGCTTAGAAAATCGCTTACAGAGTCGATTGTCTCATAATCAACATCGGAATCAAAGTGTATTTTCCGATTCCTCACAACGCCGCTGTCGGTTATTACCACGACCAGAGCCGTGCGCTTTTCTATTAGAATCAGCTTGACGCTTTGAACCCGCCGCCGCTGTTCCTTCGGGAACGCCACAACCGACGGATAATGTGTAACCTTGGAAATGGTGTCGGATATTTCGGAAATAACGCCTTCAAGCTGATTGTACTTTCTGTCCATGCTCTTTTGAAGCCCGGCAATTTCATCCATCGTAAGGCTGTATTTCTGCATCAGTGAGTCCACATAAAAGCGGTAGCCCGCCTCTGAGGGGACTCTCCCCGCCGAAGTGTGAGGCTTGTCAAGATACCCCATTTCCTCCAAATCCGCCATTTCATTTCTTATTGTGGCCGCGGAAAGACCCAAATCGTGATTTTTGGCGAGATTCCTTGAAGCCACCGGCTCCGCAGTCGCAATATAATCTTCGATTATTGCCTGAAGAATCATACGCTTTCTTTGGTTAAGCTCCACAGACTCTCACCTCTCTTTAATCCGTCTCGCTTGTTAGCACTCATCCTCTCTGAGTGCTAACAATAAGATACCACTATTTTCTCTGTTTGTCAATAGTTATTTTGAAAAAATTTAAGTTTTTTTTGCCGCTGACGCAATATTCGGTATTTTTTTACCGGAGCCGTCATTTTTTGCGCCTTCCCTCTTGAAAAAGGCCGACGAATATGATATAATGATTTTATCTAACGGGGAAGGTTCGTCCTGACCCATAAGAAAGGAAGAAAAAAATGTATAATCCAAAATCAAAACACGCCGAGGAATTTATCAATCATGAAGAAATCCTCGAAACTCTGGCCTATGCCGACGCTAACAAAACAAACGCCGAGCTGATTGACCAAATTATCGAAAAGGCGAAGCTGCGCAAGGGGCTTTCCCACAGGGACGCAAGCGTGCTTCTTGCCTGCGAACTGGAGGACAGAAACCGGCAGATTTACGAGCTTGCCAAACAGATAAAGCAGGATTTTTACGGCAACAGAATCGTTATGTTCGCCCCTCTCTATCTTTCCAACTACTGCGTAAACGGCTGCACATACTGTCCCTATCACATGAAGAATAAGCATATTGCCCGAAAAAAGCTCACTCAGGAGGAAATCAGGAACGAGGTTATCGCCCTTCAGGACATGGGACATAAGCGTCTTGCCCTTGAAACCGGCGAGGATCCCGTAAACAACCCGATTGAATATGTGCTTGAAAGCATTAAAACCATCTACTCCATCAAGCATAAAAACGGCGCTATCCGACGGGTAAACGTAAATATCGCCGCCACCACCGTGGAAAACTACCATAAGCTTAAGGAAGCCGGCATCGGCACCTATATTCTGTTTCAGGAAACCTACAACAAGGAAAGCTACGAAAAGCTCCACCCCACAGGCCCCAAGCATAACTACTCCTACCACACCGAGGCTATGGACAGGGCTATGGAGGGCGGCATAGACGACGTAGGCTGCGGAGTGCTTTTCGGTCTGGAGCTTTACCGTTACGAATTTGCCGGTCTGCTTATGCACGCCGAGCATCTTGAGGCGGTATTCGGCGTCGGCCCTCACACCATCAGCGTCCCCCGTATAAAGCACGCCGACGACATTGACCCCACCGTTTTCGACAACGGCATTGACGACAGCACCTTCGAGAAAATCGTGGCCTGTATCCGTGTGGCGGTTCCCTATACCGGCATGATAATTTCCACCCGTGAGAATCAGAAGGTACGCGAAAAAGTTCTTGAACTGGGTATAAGCCAGATAAGCGGCGGCAGCAAAACCAGCGTAGGCGGCTACGCCGACGGCACTCTTGAGGAGGAGGACGTTACCGAGCAGTTCGACGTAAGCGACACCCGTACATTGGATCAGGTCGTTCACTGGCTTATGGAAAACGGACATATTCCCTCATTCTGCACCGCATGCTACCGCGAAGGACGCACAGGCGACCGCTTCATGAGCCTTTGCAAAAACGGGCAGATACTTAACTGCTGTCATCCAAACGCTCTTATGACTCTTAAGGAATACCTTATGGATTACGCTTCCCCCGAAACAAGGGCTATCGGCGAGCGGCTCATTGCCAAGGAAATTGAAAAGGTTTCCAATCCCAAGGTAAAAGAAATAGCAAAGAAAAACCTTGTTGAAATCGAAAGCGGCAAGCGTGATTTCAGATTCTAAATTTCAGATTCTAAATTTTAGATTCTAAAGACTCCAAATAAAGATTCCAATCTAAAGACTCCAAATAAATTACGGCTTTGTAAAAGCCGGGACGAAATTTGTCCCGGCTTTCACTTTATCTTAAGCGTTCTCAAATATGCCTTTTTCTCCAAGTAAATTCTTAAAGTAAATGCAACAGTGGAATTTAAAACGCATTTACTCTGAGAATTTAAGATTTAAATCGGAGCAACGCTCCACTTTGCTTGCAAGGAGCGGAGCTTGCGATAGA